>JAIRLW010000470.1 GCA_031259095.1 Planctomycetaceae bacterium
ATTCGGTTGGGACTACTTGCCGTCGAACCGTTTTTCTGCTCTAATAGATCAAATCCTTTAGGCAACTTCTAAAAACTTGTTTTTTGATCCGACCAAAATCAACCCAATTCGACTAAAATCGATTTTGGTCGATTTCAGTCGAAGTTTTTAGAAGTTCCCTTTATGAATTGGTCTTTTGTAATCAACGAGCAAAAGAAAAGATCGGCAACCTTTCGCCGAAAAAATCGCATAAATGGTCGTTCAACATCTAAGTTGGTTAATGTTCCTTAATTGTTTTTCCGCAATCTTTTTTTAGTACCAAAATGAATACACACGATATTTACTCAACAGAAATGTCTCAATCGGGTGCATCGCAAGCAGGTTCGCCATCGGGAGCAGGAAGCGGACGCTTCACACCACCGCCTTATCAACCGGTTTATTTTAAACCGGAACCACAAGTCGGTTGCGGAACCTATTTGTTTCGATTTGTGATGATTCTCCTCGTTGTGGGATTTATCGGTATGATTGGTTTATTTATGTTGTTTATCATAGGAACCGTGAGCGCGTCCATGCAACAAGTTTCCGAAACCAATCTCACCGAAAAATTCATCTCCGGCAACCAACACGCTAAACATAAAGTTGCCGTCATTACCGTCGAAGGAGTCATCACCGGTTCGGAAGACGGGTTCATTCCGAAACAAATTCGTCATGTGTTAAACGATACGGAGGTCGAAGCAGTCGTGTTACGGATTGAGTCGCCCGGAGGAACAATGTCAGGAAGCGATTATTATCATCATTTACTCATGGAAATGAAAAATGAACGTAATATCCCAATTGTCGTTAGTATGGGATCAATCGCCGCCAGCGGAGGATATTATCTCGCAATGGTCGGAAACGAAATCTACGCTGAACATTCAACCATCACCGGTTCTATCGGCGTTATCGTTTCGCTTTTCAACGGAGAAGACCTTTGTGAAAAAATCGGTGTGGAATCAACGCCAATTACAAGCGGTCCCCTCAAAGCAATGGGAAGTTTCTCGAAACGGATGAGCGATGAGGAAAAAGAAGTTTGGCAACGCTTAGTCGATGACAGTTTCAAACGTTTCAAAAAAGTGATTCGGGATGGACGAAGCGTGTTCGCCAATGACGCGGATAAACTCGACCAACTGGCGACCGGACAAATCTACACCGCCGCCGAAGCAAAAGAACATGGACTTATTGACGAAATCGGTTTTCTCGATGACGCCATCCAAAAAGCAATGGACTTAGCCGCGTTGACGGAAGATAATTCCAAAGCAATCCGGTACAAACCTAAATTGAAGTTCATGGACGCCTTGCTGGAAAGCCGCGTCAAAACAAGTATAGGTTCGTTCGATGCTAAAACCTTAGCCGAAATAACAACGCCGCGTGTTTATCTTCTTTGCCCGTATGTTACGCCAGTACCGTGAGCAATCACAGGGAACCTCCAATAAATTACAGAGTTTTTATTGAAGGATTATCGTTCATTCGTCCCTTATGTCCATTGGTTCCTAATGTCCCTACCTAAAAATTTTAGGGACGGTAGGGACTAATGGGACAAATAAGTTTTGTAAGAAAGATTTTTTTTATACCGCAGGCACTTTAAAAAATAGATATTGCCAGGATTTGACGGATATTTTATACTGATGATCACGAGGTCAACTTATGAACGCCTATCACTTATTATCCGCCGAGATCGCAGGACTGAAACTCCAGCATAAAACGTTAAAGAAGAAACGGGAAGCCGACCGCGTCAAAGCAGTTTACATGCACGGAGCCGGTTATGCCGTTTCCGATGTTGCTTTCATTCTTGACCTACGCGAAAAAACCGTCCGTTTGCCTTTTTTACCGGCGTATCGCCCGAACTTAAATCCGATCGAACGATTGTGGGGCATTTTCAAGAAAACGATGTTATACAACAAGTCTATCGAAAAGTTTTCCGGCTTTCAAGAATCATGCCGAAACTTTTTTTCGTTGTCAAAAAAAATAGACGGATAACTTGCGCACACTCGTCACCGATAACTTTCACCGCTTCAAAAAAAACGATTTTCAAAAGGGATAGGGGATAACACAAATTTGTGTTTAGGAAACGGTTACAAATTTTCTCATGGGACATTTACCGATATTAATTCAGGATTTAGGGTTGATTCTCATCGCTGCCGCTGTGATGACGTTGTTGTTTAAGCAACTTCGGCAACCTATTGTTCTTGGTTATCTTATTGCCGGATTTCTGGTCGGTCCCCATTGCACATGGCTCCCAGATGTGCAGGAACAGGAAAGTATTAAAGTTTGGTCGGAAATCGGCGTTATTTTCATGCTGTTTGGTCTTGGGCTTGAGTTTAGTTTCAAAAAACTGGTCAATGTCGGCAAAACCGCGTCGATTACGGCAACCTTTGAAATTTTCGCAATGATTCTTGTTGGTTTCATTGTTGGTCGGATGTTTGGGTGGAGTACGATGAGCAGTCTTTTTCTGGGGGCGATTTTGTCTATGTCTTCGACCACCATTATTGTGAAAGCATTCGACGAACAAGGCTTGAAAGGACGAAGTTTTGCGCCGATTGTTTTTGGCGTTTTGATTGTCGAAGATTTGATTGCCATTTTGCTTTTGGTTCTGTTAGGTTCCATTGCCGTCACTCAACGACTTTCGGGCGGCGACTTATTATATTCCTCCCTTCAACTTATTTTCTTTTTGATACTTTGGTTTGTTCTTGGAATTTATATTCTTCCGGCGTTTTTACGTTTTTGCCGCAAACTGTTGACGGATGAGATTCTTTTAATTGTTTCGATTGCGCTTTGTTTGATGATGGTGATTATTGCGGTTCAGGTTGGTTTTTCCGCCGCGCTTGGGGCGTTTGTCATGGGATCGCTTCTTGCGGAAACTTCAAAAGGAACAAAAATTGAACATCTGACATTACCGGTTAAAGATCTTTTTTCCGCAATCTTTTTTGTTTCGGTTGGAATGATGATTGATCTAACGGTTCTCAGGGAATACTTCGGCACCATTCTGATTATTGTTGCGATCACCGTTATCGGCAAGTTTTTCGGAACAGCGGTTGGCGCATTGATTTCCGGCTGCAGTATTAAAAATTCGATGCAAGCGGGAATGAGTATGGCACAGATTGGCGAATTTTCGTTTATTATTGCGACACTTGGGACAACGCTTGAGGTTATCCACGATTTTTTGTATCCGATTGCGGTTGCGGTGTCGGCGGTAACAACATTTACAACTCCGTATCTTATTAAGAGTTCGGATTCAGTGGCGAGTTGGCTGAACGCGCGGATTCCTGAACGGGTTCATCTTTTGCTCTTGAGATATGAGACGGCAATGACGGATTCAGGACAGGAAAGCGTATTGTCGTTACTGTGGAAAGCGCATGGAATTAGGATTGTTTTTAATTCGGTTGTTGTTATTGGAATTGCATTGGCGGTTCGATATGCGGCGGTTCCGTTTCTGGGCGACAACTTTTTTCAGAAACAACCGACACTGGCAAGTTATGCGGCGTGTTTGATTGCGGTCTTGCTTTCCGCGCCGTGTCTCTGGGCGGTGTTTGTGACCGGACAACCGCGTTCCGGTGTTTACGATACGCAAACACTGGCAATATTACAACGATTACAAATCGGCGTATCGGTTATTCGGTTTTTTATCGGTTGTATTCTTGTCGGCATTATCATTGGTAATTTCACCTCAATTTATGCACTTTCCGGTTTTGCGTTGATTCCGATTGTGATACCGGTGGTGCTGTTGTTCAGCCGTCATTTTGAACCGTTGTACGCTAAAATTGAAAATCGGTTTGTTTCGCATCTGACCTATAAAGAACAAGAGGAACTTCGTGAAAAATCAAAATTATCGGGATTTGTTCCTTGGGATGTTTCGTTGACGGAATTTGAATTGTCGCAACATTCTCCGTTGGTGGGGCAATCGCTTCAGAATTCCAAATTGAAATACCGGTTTGGCGTAACGGTGGCAATGATTGATCGCGGCGGGACGCGATTAATTCCTCCGCGAGGCGATGATTTATTGTTGCCGTTTGACAAGATTTATTTAATCGGCACAGACGAACAATTGGTTGCCGCACGACAAGTTATTGAAACGCCAATGGTTGGGGAAACGGAATTTGACGAGGAAAGTTTTGGGCTGGTATCGTTAATTTTACGTGATGAACATCCTTTTGTCGGCAATAAGATTCGTGAATGCGGACTTCGTGAGGCGGTCAACGGTTTGATTGTTGGGATTGAGCGGGATGGAACACGGTATCTGAATCCTGAACCGAACATGATTCTTCTTGCGGACGATGTTCTTTGGTTGGTTGGCGATAAAGGTCGTATTAAAAAGTTACAACGCCACAATGGAACTGGTGAAACGAGTTTAATAATGAAAAGTGTTACAGTGAATCGCAATGAATCGGATTAACGGCATGTTAGTGACGCAACCGTAGGAAACCCCTTT
>JAIRLW010000519.1 GCA_031259095.1 Planctomycetaceae bacterium
GGTTTGCCGCATCCGGGGCATTGTCTCACACGCGCAATCAAAGACCTTTATCCGCGTTATAAAACAATGCGCGGATTTCTTTGTGAACGGAAAGGAGGTTGGGATACGCATGGTTTACCGGTTGAGGTGGAAGTTTGCAAAGAACTCGGTATCCACTCAAAAGAAGAAATCGAACATTACGGAATCGAACCCTTCATTCACCGTTGTCAGGAAAGCGTTTTCCGGTACACAAAACAATGGGAAGAACTCACCGAACGGCTCGGTTTTTGGGTTAACCTCGACGAAGCCTACGTAACTTATCATAAGAGTTATGTCGAATCCGTTTGGTGGTCGCTCAAAACTCTTTACGAACGCGGATTATTGTATCAAGGTCATAAAATTGTTTGGTGGTGGGCGCAAGGCGGTACGGCGTTGTCGTCCGGTGAAGTCGGACAAGGTTATCGGGAAGTTGCCGATCCAAGCGTTTTTGTACGTTTTCCATTGGCGGACGCACTGCCCGGCAAAGACTGGACAATGTTTAACGAAGACCTCGCAATTACGGTTAATTCAAAACTCGGTTTTACCGGAGTTGTCGATCTCCTTGTCTGGACAACCACTCCTTGGACATTGCCGTGTAACCAATTTACCGCCGTTCATCCCGATTTTGAATATGTTGTCGTGCGTTGGACGGACGAAGAAGGAACAATTGACGACCGTCTAAGTGTGTTGGCAAAAGACCTTCTCGAAACAATGACCGCCAAAACCAAACGGACTTCGCAAATTCTTGAAACTTTTTCAGGAAAAGATTTAGCCGGAATGAGATATATTCCGCCGTTTCCGTTTTATTACGATCAATTCGGCAAGTCGGTCGGCACGCTTAAAAACGGCAATAAACAATCTGTTGCATGGCGTATTGTTGCGGCGGATTTTGTAACATTGGAAGCAGGAACCGGTTTAGTGCATCAGGCTCCGGCGTTCGGCGAAGTTGATTTTGACGTGTTACAAACCGAAAAAGCACGGTTCGTTGACGGCGAAGCCCCCGAATTACTTTGTTGTGTTGCGCCGGACGGAACATTCACCGATCTTGCCGGTCCTTACGCCGGAAAATGGGTTAAAGATGCGGATAAGGAAATTATTAAAGATATTCGTTCAAAACATTTATTGTTTCATCAGGAACAATATTTACACGATTATCCGTTTTGTTGGCGCAGCGATGAAGACCCGCTGATTCAATATCCGCGAAAGAGTTGGTTTGTAAAAACGACGCAGTTCAAAGATGCGATGCTTGCCAATAATCAGGAAATTCGTTGGTATCCCGAACACATCAAAAACGGACGTTTCGGTAATTTTTTAGAGTCGAATGTTGATTGGGCGTTGTCGCGCGAACGGTTTTGGGGAACGCCGTTACCGATTTGGGTTTGTGAAGAAACCGGTCAAGCGGAAGCGGTGGGGTCTTACGCTGAATTGTTACAGAAAAAAGGCGTTCAGGGAACCGAAGTTTGGGCGGAAGCGAAAAAAAATAATCCGGCGTTGAATGACGATTTAATTGTACATAAACCGTATATTGATGCAATAACTTACGATTCGCCGTTTGCGCCAGGTAAACAGATGCGGCGGGTTTCCGAAGTGATTGATTGTTGGTTTGATTCCGGTGCGATGCCGTTTGCTCAATGGGGATTTCCGTATCAACATAACAGTATCACTCAATTTCGGAAACATTTTCCCGCCGATTTTATCAGTGAAGCAATTGACCAAACACGCGGTTGGTTTTACAGTCAACTGGCGATCAGTACGATGGTGTTCGACGGTTCCACTGCACCGTTTGGCGGTATTGACGAATCAACCGGTAAAGTGTTGCCGATTGCGTTGCCGCATCCGTTCAAAAATTGTATTGTTCTCGGTTTGATGTTGGGTGAAGACGGTCAGAAAATGTCGAAAAGTAAACGGAATTATCGTGAACCTTCTGAAATTTTCGGCAAATACGGAGCCGACGCTTTGCGTTGGTATTTTTACGCCAACCAAACTCCTTGGACGGCAATTCGTTACAGTGAATCGGCAATTAAAGACAGTTTGCCGGAATTTATTTTACGGTTACAAAATGTTGTTTCGTTTTATGAAGTTTATAGTAACATTGACGGATTTGAACCGTTGAAACTGGTACATCCTGACGTGTTGCGTGATGATGACGGTCAAATGAATCCGTTTTGTCTGGCATCGGCGAAAAAATCCGCGAAGCCTTATCGTTCCATTAAAGCGCGCCCGCAACTTGATTACTGGATTCTCGGCGAATTAAATAAAACAATTAAATCTGTTTGCGAAGCGATGGATCGTTTCGATCATTTTGCCGCATGTGGAGAACTGATTGCGTTTGTTGATGCGCTTTCCAATTGGTATGTCCGCAGAAACCGTGACCGGTTTTGGAGTTCCGCAACCGAAGATGACCCGAAAAAAATTACGTCAAAATACGACGCTTACTGGACATTGTACGAATGCCTGATAATTGTTACTAAATTGATTGCGCCGTTCACGCCGTTTCTTGCTGAAAATTTCTGGCAACGGCTTGTTGATACGAAAAACGGCGGACTGGAAAGTGTTCATCTTGCCGATTATCCGAAGGCGGACGAAAATTTGATTAACGAAAAAATGTTGAACGAAATCAAGTTGATGCGTGAAATTGTTTCACTTGGGCGGGCGGCGCGTTCCAACGGACATTTGAAGGTTCGTCAACCGCTTTCGGGAATAAAGGTTTTGTTTTCCGATGATGCTGTTGCGAAAATTTTCTGGGATTCCGATGTGATTGACAATGTTCGAGTGATTCAGGACGAATTGAATATCAAAAGCATGAAAGTAATCGAAGACAAAAATGAGTTCAACGATTATGTTTCATTTTCGGTGTTGCCTGATTTCAAAAAGTTGGGGAAAAAACTTGGCAAACAATTACCGGAAGTTAAAAAACTGTTGAGCGAAGCGGACGGAGCGAAATTACTTGCCGAGATGGACAAGAACAAGAAAATCGTACTGAAATTATCTGACGGCGAAGTTGAATTGACGGCGGAAGAAATTCAAATCCGGCTTCAGGCAAAAGAGGGTTGGGTTGCCGCTCAAGGTGAATCTTGTGTTGTTGTCCTTTCAACAGAGTTGACCGATGAACTTTTAGCCGAAGGACGTGCGCGGGAAATTGTTCGTTTAATTCAAGATCGCCGCAAAGAATTGAACCTGAATTATACGGATCGGATTCTGGTTGGTATTGAAACCTCGTCCAATGTTTTAACCGATGCGATCCAACAACACAGTGAGTACATTAAAAATGAAACACTTGCTGTTGATCTGAACAAGAATGCCGTTGCCGATACAGAATCCGTAACTCATACAATTGACGGAGAAAAATTAGCTCTTTCGGTTAGTGTTGCAAAATAGTTCAAAAATTTGTTCGAATATTTGCCTCCATTCGGGGGCGCATATTTATAGCCAATCGAATTGTTTCTTATATGCGACCCGTAAGGGTCGAATATAAATAAAAAATCCTGATTATTTCGGATTTTGGAGCGTAATTTTTTTACGTTAATAATCAGGTGGGCGACCTTTTGCCAAAAGGCTTTCACCTACGGTCGCGCGGCGATAGCCGACACGATGGCTGGTGAAAGCCTTTCGGCGAAATATCGCCTACCTCTCCGCTATCAAATGAATGGCTGATTGACGCTAACCAATGGTTAGTTAAAAGTAGTGGAAAGTTAAAAAAAGTAATTATCAATCTTTTTTACCGAGTCCGAATTTTTCGCGGTAATAATCGACTTTGAAATCATAGAGCGGCGTTGGAGAATGGACATATTTTGATTGGTTTTGCCGATAAATTTCCGATTGGGCCAGGGCAATGTTGGCGGCTCCCGACGGTGAATAAAGAACACTCAACCGAACCACACGACCCAAAACTGCCGGCTCCAACAGAACCTCCCGATATTTACGAATTTCTGGCGTAATCTTGCGACCCAACATATCAACGTAAAAAAGTTTAAACGCATTGGTCTTGCCAAAACCACTCATAAAAAGAACTTCACGTATTTTACTGTTTTTTATTTGTTGAAGTAATTCTGTGTTGAGCCGTGTCGGAATCAAATCACTGTCCGCCCACGCCGTCGATTTTCGGCAACATTCCCGCACCGTATCACTAATCGCAATGCGGCGACAATCCAAAAATTTCAAAATGCCTTGAAGGGTTATCGGTTGACCGATTTCGCCGTTGGACGCTCGTTGCAGCAATTCCCACAAACTCAATTTACTGCCATAAAAAAACGGAATTTTAAACTCGCCGGTGTTATGCGGGTGAATCGTTCCCACAATCACCTTTTCACTTTTCGGATCAACCGGATAAAGATCAAGATATTGATGAATGGTGGTCAGCATAAATAGGGAACCTCTAAAAATACTTTTTCCTGAACATAACTTTGAGTTAAAAATCATTTGTCCCTAACGTCTCTATCGTCCTTTAGCCTCAATTTTAGGGACAGACGGGACATTAGGGACAAATTGGGACAAATTGGGACAAGTAATTTTGTGATTAAAAACGCATTTTTAGAGATTCTCATTCCACTTTCAAACGTTCTAATGCTTCAACAGCAAGCGGAAACGCTTTTGCTTTTTTGTAGATTGAAATGGCATGAGTGGTATCGCGCGGCAAACCGCCAAGTCCCAATTCGTAACAACGTCCGATGTGGTACAACGACAACGCATCACCCTGTTCCGCACTCAACTGGAAATATTTGACTGCTTTCTGATAATCCGGTTTCACTCCTTGACCGTAAAAATAGATTTCTCCTAATTGTCGTTGGACAGCCATATCTCCGTTTTCCGCTAATTGGATATATTGTGCCAACTCGGCGGCTGGAATTTGAGCCGGTTGCGGATTCACCACCGGCAGACGATGCTCGGAATATCCCTGATTGTCCGCGCTCGAATAACCGAAATGAATAACTTTAGGGTCGTTTTTCTCTGTCGAATCACTGTGCGGCGATGTTTTCGGCAACTTGCGGGAATCGTTCGAAGTATTCGAAAATGTCCAAAAAACAGTTCCGACAATAGCTAAAAGAATCGCTAAAAAAGCCGCAATCAAACCATTACGCGCGGAAATCAGACGAGACAGAACAAACTCCGTCATAGAAAAACTTTTTGGGTTTTGGGCGTAAGGAAATGTTTGATTCTGTTGTTTGGAAATATTCGGCGGATCAAGGATTGTTTCGTCGTCTGGAAGATAAAAGTAAGCGTGTCCCATTTCCGGCTCCGACGTTTGCTCAGCCGGATTCTGAATCAATGATTCGCTCAATTCCCTCACAAATTCATAACAACTTGAAAATCGTTCTTCCGGCTCTTTTGAGAGAACTTTCAACAAGACGAGGCGTGTCTGTTCCGGTAACGATTCTTTGAGGATTGGTTCCGTGTAAAGAATGTTATCGCGGTATTCCGTATCATTTTTTCCCGGAAACGGCAAGGAACCGGTGATGAGTTGACAGGCTAAAACGCCGAGCGCAAACTGATCGGAACGCGGCGAGTAACGTTGATCTGACCAAATTTCCGGCGATTTCCATGACGCGGTTGAGGCGGCGGAAGTGATGACGTTATATCGAGATAGTTCTTTGCAAACTGTTTCTGTGAACGCAAAATCAGTAATCACAACACCGCAGCGTTTACCGATAAGAATATTTTGCGGTTTTAACATTC
>JAIRLW010000539.1 GCA_031259095.1 Planctomycetaceae bacterium
AAAGGGACGATAGGGACTAAAGGGACATTGGGGACAAATTTATTATTATTATTATTATTATTATTATTATTATGTAACAATTCAGAATTAACTACGTACTATTTATTATTAACTATATAACTATCAACTATCAACTATTAACTGTTCTGTTGCGTTTGTTTTGGAATTGGTTATACTGTTAAGGTTCAGAATGGCATTTCCTGTTGTAGTTTCCAGAGAGGTGGATATTGACCGCTGTTGTGATGTTATCGCAAGATCAAAACAACGGTAAATAATTTATCACTCTCGGAATAATTGAATTTTCATATTTTGTTTCGACGACTTTGATTATGGATAAAATTATTATTGATAAATATTTATGTGTTCGTTGCGGGCAATGTATCGGGGCATGTCCCGCCCATCTGTTTCATCGCCCAACACTCAACGATTATCCCGCAACCATCGAAAAAGCAGAAGAATATTGCATTTCATGTCATCACTGTCTTGCGGTTTGTCCCGTTCACGCAATCTCGGTTGACGGAACCAGCGGAGAGCTGTGTTTTGATTTGGTTCGGGAAAGTATCCCGCGTTTCGAACATATCGCCACTCTCGCCCGAATGAGACGCTCCATTCGGCGTTATTCCAATAAACCGTTGGAAAAACAGGTGATTGAGCAGTTGTTGGATGTGGTTCGTTGGGCTCCTTCGGCAAAAAATAAACTTCCAGTCAAATGGATTGTTATTAACAATGGGAATAAAGTTCAGGAGTTGGAAAAACTGGTCGCACAATGGATGCGCTCGCAACCACAATTAGCAACCATACGTGAAGCGAATGAACCCAATGGTATTTTTCGCGGTGCGCCGTGCGTGGTTGCCGCTTACACTGACGCAGACGCATTGTGGCCCGCAGTTGATACGGCAATTGCAGTGGAAACGCTTGACCTTTGTGCCGCCGCCATGAGACTCGGTTCCTGCTGGGCTGGTTTTTTTATTCGGGCGTCGCAAAACGATCCGGCCATCCGCCAATGGCTCGGTCTTAACGAAACAGAAACAGTTCACGGCGGTCTAATGCTCGGCTATATCGGCGACGAAGCCTATCAACGTGTCCCCTATCGACCCGAATTAGATTTACGATGGATTTAAATAGTTAATAATTAATAATTAATAGTAGTTAATAGTATCGGCTGAAATCAAGTAACATAATTAGTTTTTAGAAGTTACTATTAATTAAATCATTTTATTTTACAGGAAAACATTTATGTCTGGACATTCACATTGGGCAGGGATCAAACATAAAAAAGCATTGGTCGATGCCAAACGGGGTAAACTTTGGAGTAAACTGGCAAAAGCAATTATTATCGCGGCAAAACTTGGCGGCGGTGATCCTGATGCGAATATTCGGCTTCGGGCGGCAATTGACGAAGCCAAAGCGGTTAGTTTGCCGAAAGAGAACATCGCACGGGCAATCAAACGCGGAAGCGGTGAACTCGGCTCCGAACAACTCGATGAACTAATTTACGAAGGTTATGGTCCCGGCGGAGTTGCGGTTTTAGCCGAAGCGGTTACCGATAACCGTAACCGAACTTCTCCCGAAATTAAAAAAATCTTTGAAGTCTGCGGCGGTAAACTCGGAACAACCGGTTGCGTTGCGTGGAATTTTGAAAAGAAAGGATTTTTTGTTATTCCAAAAAATGTTCCTAAAAAAGGGGCGTTAACCGAAGAGGTTGTGATGGAATTGGCGTTGGAAGCCGGAGCCGACGATGTTCGGGAAACCGATGACGGATTTGAAATTACGTGTTCGCCGGAATCTTACGAATCGGTGTCAAACGCCTTGCAAAAAGCCGGAATCGAACCGGAAGAATCACAGTTGAGCCTAATACCAAAAGATACCGCAGAAATTTCCGATACAGAAACCGCCGTCAGAATCCTCAAACTCATGGAATTGCTCGACGATCACGACGATATTCAAAAAGTGTCCTCGAATTTCAATATTCCAGAAGAAATTATGAACCAATTAAATATCGGCTAAAATCAATCGAAATCAACTAGAAATCAACTATACTTTCTGTATCATCATTTTAATGTTTAAATTTCCATACCGTTATCATTCACTTGCGGCACAAACCGCAGATACAAAAACGAAACATCAATCAAATGACGACCGGAAGTATAAAATTGATATAATGTATAACAAATAATCTTTTAACAATGGAACAATCAGGAAATTTTCTCATGACAACAATTCTTTCTATCGGGAAATCCGTTAAAGACAAATTTTCGAAACGGATTTTGAGGATCGAATTTCTTGAAAACCGTGAACTGCTGAGTGTTAGTCCGCTTGGAGTTGACTATTCCGATTTTGTCCAAACCGCCGACGCCGCACAAAATTTCCACACGGAAAGCGGTGATGTTGAACTCATAAAGACGACCTATCATTCGGCAACTTTTGAATATACTTTTTATCCGAAATTTTATTACAAAATTTGTGTTGCGGAATTGGGGGAAACAATTACCGGAACAATAGCCCAAGGTACTGCTGTTGTCGATCCCAACGATAATACTTCCGGATATTGGACGGTTACAGGTTTGAGCGCCGGTAAAACATATCATTTTGAGGTGTGGAAAAGTGCAGACAACGGTTTATCTGATCCGTTTGTTCGTGAAACCGACAGTATCTATTTCAATGAGGAAAGTCGTTGTGTTACCATTCCCGCAATAACCGATGCGAAACTTGTTAAAACCGGCTATTCGCCTGGCGAGGAAAATGACGCGGAATTGGAACTGTGTTTATCCGATTTGCCGATAGGTTACACGGTTTCCAATGTTTCCGTTACTGCAACTTGCGGAAATTATGGAACGGAAAACACAATCAAACCTTCAAATATTGTTATAGAAGACTCTGACGAGGGCAAGTTTTCCATTACAATTAAAGGGATCAACGACGGCGATAAAATTAAAATTACGAAAATAACTGTTGGTTCTGATGTTGAATTTTTTGCGGGAAGAGAGTTTAACGCTGTTTCTGAACCGACGGCGGAAACTCCAAGAGCGAATGTGTTAAGCTCGGCGAGCGGTGTTACTTCCAGCGCAGTTACACTTACATGGACAAAACCAACACAAGCACAATCAAATGCTTTGGGAAATCCGTTGGTTGATGTTACTGTTAAATATAACAAAAAAGATATTACAACCGATTACAAAATTACTTTGGACGATGACACCGGTAATCCGAAAATATATTATTCTCAAGGCAAAACGACATTGTCCATTACTGATCTTAATGCCGATATTTCCTTTTATTATTCGTACAAAATTGAAGCCAAGTTGACCGCCAAAAATTCCGGGAACACCTTACTCAAGGATTCCGATGGTTATACGGTTCTTGCTTCCGGTTTGTTTGAAATGGAAGGCACAACATTAGCTTCCGCGATGGCGGTTGGACAACCAACCGATGTTAAAACAACTCCAACAGATACCAATGTTAAAATCACATGGAAACCGCCCGCCAATTACACCGGCGGTTACAAAGTTGTTGTTACGAATAAATCATATTTTACAACCGGTTCTTTCCTTGTTTCTACGGGAGCAAAAACGGAAGCAGTCTTGACTATTGGTGAAAAGGAATTTCTTGGCGGTACCAATCAAAGTATCTGGACATTGAAAAAAGGTAATCGTTACGAAGTGGTGATTCTTCCGATAAGCGGCAATATGAATGGCGAAAATGGTCTCACTTCAACTCCGACCAATTTTCTCGCTCAAAAAACACAAACGGATATGCCGATAATTGTTACAGAGTTAGCCCCGCCTTCCACGCCGACATTAGACCCAAATTTTGTTGCAATTATGAATGGTCAAGGTTACAAACCGCCTAATACCGTAACGAAACCTGCCAAAATTACAATGCCGAAATGGTTTTCTTAGTTGATTTTATTCTGTCTGTCAAAAAAGTTTTTTTCGAGACGGACGGTTGTGTTTAAAGTTACAAATTTATTTTTAGTTTTCTTGAATCCGATGATGAATGTTCCTAATACATTAACATTATTCCGTGTATTTTTTTCTATTGCGGTATTTTATTTTACTGCGATGAAGGATTATGATTTTTGTTTGTTATTTTTTGTTCTTGCGACGCTTACCGATTTTGTTGATGGTTGGTGGGCAAGGCGATTCAAACAGATTACGATATTTGGTCGGGTGATGGACCCGTTTGCGGACAAATTTTTGATTTGCGGAGTTTTTGTCTGTCTTGTGGCAATACCGGAGCTGACTTCTGATGCGGTTGGTTATCCGGCGTGGCTGATGCTTCAACCTTGGATGGTGATTGTGATTATGGGCAGGGAACTTCTTGTTACATCGCTTCGCGCTTTTGTCGAATCGTCCGGCGGCGATTTTTCTGCCCAATGGATTGGCAAATGGAAAATGGCATTTCAATGTTTAGCGGTGATTGCTTGTTTCCTTTATCTTGCCGGCGGAGCAGAACGGGTGATTTCGACTAATTATGGAGATTCGACGGCTGAAGTTCTTCTCAGTGATTTTTATCGGCCGGATGCGGTTGCGGCAAAGGATTCCGGTTCGATATTTGCGGGAGTTTGCGATATTATTTTCGGTACGAAATATTGGCGCAATGTTGTTTTTTACACGATGCTTGCATCACTCTGGTTGACGGTTGCTATTACATTTATTTCCGGTCTCGATTATAGTATCAATGCCGCACGCATGATCCGAAAAAAAGTGGAAGACAGAAAACCAACAGAAAAACAGTAACTAATTTATTTTAATCTATGAAAAACCGAAATTAATAGTATCACAAAACCAATGCCGCAAGACCAAGCCAAAGCGCCGCTGCAATAGTATTGAACAAAGTATAAATAACAAAGTTCAAAAGCAACGCGCACCAAAATGGTTTGCGCCAAGTCTTGAATCCGTAAATGGCAAGTTTGTACGCAATGTATCCGTGTAACAACAATATTATCGGCAACAAAATAAAAAGCGAAACAAAACCAAATCCCTGATTCCAAACAAGTGTTTGCCAATGTTGTAACGCAAAAGTAATAACACCAATCCATGGAACTATAATTAATCCCAATCCCGAAAATGGATAAAACATTATAACAACAAATAAAACGTATTCCCACTTTCGTTTGATTCGGGCAAAAAACGATATAAAAATAAGTGTTATAATTTGACTGAGAAAAAACGATCCCAATGGAATGAGCAATAAAATATAAGGTGCAGGTCCGATCAGTTGACCGATGGCGATAAACAGCAAGCAAAGGGAATTGAAAAAAATTGATTCGATACAAGAGACCGCCCAATATCCATAAACCTGTTGCTGAGGCGAAAGAGGAACAATACTAAAAAGTTCGTCTGCAAATCGGCTTCTGTATAATGAACCAGCGTTTACCAATCCAATCAGAACACCATACAAAGAACAAATGGCAGGACATACAGAAAATCCCAATCCAAGTTCTTCGGGAGATAAATCATATCTTGTTTCCAATACATATAAAACCATAGTATAAGTAATAGTTGCAATAAACAAGAGAGACAAAAATAGAAGTTCAAATCGCCGATGCATCAGCGTCTGCAATTCCCGTACTGTAATTGGGTTGAACCAATCATCCCAAGAGTCAATCCAATTTATGATTCGTTGAAATATCGCAGTTAGTAATCGTTTCATTTTTTGATGTTCTTTTAGGGTAACTGTCTATTTTATTAACCCCAGAGCTCACGGAGAGCCTTTTTAAATTGGGTTCCCAAACAATCGGAATTAAAATATTAATAATATTCAAGCAACTTCTAAAAACTTTTTGTTAGGAACGCGGGCGTCTCGCCTGCATCGGTTTATGGGCAAAAAATGCAGACGGGACGCCCGCGTTCCTTTTATATATCATTTTCGTGTCTCTTCGTGCATTTTGTGGTGAAAATTCATTAGGAAGAAATGCCGAGGAATAATGACCATTTTTTTATAAAGAATCGGAATTAATAATTACAAAACCAATGCCGCAAGACCAAGCCAAAGCGCCGCTGCAATAGTATTGAACAAAGTATAAACAACAACATTCAAAAGCAACGCATGCCAAAACGGTTTGCGCCAAGTCTTGAATCCGTAAATGGCAAGTTTGTACGCAATGTATCCGTGTAACAACAATATTATCGGCAACACAATAAAAAGCGAAACAAAACCAAAACCCTGATTCCAAACAAATGTTTGCCAACGAGACGACTCAAAATAAATAACGTAAAACCATGGAGACATAATAAATCCCAACAATAAAAACATTGTGAAACCTAATAAGTTCCTTTCCCATTGTTGTTTAATTCTGGCAGAGATGGATAAACCAATAAGTGTTGCAATTTGAGTGAATAAAAACGAAACAAATGGAATAAGTAGCAAGGCGTAAAATGCTGGTTCGAGAAGTTGACCAATCGCAATAAATGGTAGATAAATAGAATTTAAAAAAATCGACTGAATACAAGAAAATGCCCAATAACCATGAACCTGTTGCTGAGGAGAAAGAGGAACAATACTTAAAAGTTCATCATCGCATCGGGTTCTCGTTAGCGAACCAATAATACCAAATCCAACCAAAATATGACTTAGGGAAAGAATAATTGGAATCGAAAATAAATATTGTTTTGATTCCATAGTGTATAAAACAAAAAAACTTGTAACAACTATAATAAACAAGAATGATAAGACTACAATTTCAAGTCCAACCCCATATACTGAACTCCTTAATTCCCGTACAGTGATTGGATTGAACCAATCATCCCAAGAATCGAGCCAATTCATTAGTCGCCGGAATATCGTTGTTAGTGAGTGTTTCATTTTTTTGGCATTATTTTAGGGATTTTTGAGGACTTTGGACGGTAAACTGGAACTTCGACTGAAATCGATTTCGGTCGATTTTAGTCGAAGTTTTTAGAAGTTACTTTTTACTAAAATTTCCTCTTGTTTAACTGAATGTTCCGCGTTTGGGAGAGTTTCGGGATAATCGGAACGATTATGCGCTCCCCGTGTTTCACGGCGTTGCAATGCTCCTTCCAGAATGAGACGGGCAACCAGCAACATGTTCTGAATTTCCCAACCTTCAATGGATTGAAATTGTTGCGAAAAAACGTAGCCCGACCAATGGAGCGTGTCTTCCAACGCCCCGCGTAAACCATCCTCGTTACGAACAACTCCGGCAGTGCGCCAGAGTAAACTCTTTAACGCGTTTCGAATATCCGCCAAATCAATAAGTGAATGAAATTGTTGCTGTATTGAGTCAAGCGGCGGCAACGGCGGATTTTCAATGGATTCAACTTGATAATCGTTGTGCATTATCTGAGCGGTTTTTGAAGCCAAACGCCCCGACGATTCACCGAACACCAAAGCTTCAAGTAAACTGTTTGAAGCAAGCCGGTTGGCTCCATGCAATCCGGTACTCGAAACTTCGCCAATGGCCCAAAGACCATTCAACGAACTGTGTCCGTCCTGATCCACAAGAATTCCCCCCATCGAATAATGAGCGCCGGGACGAACCGGAATTCGGTCTTTGGCAATATCGATACCGAAATGAAGACATGTTGCCGCAATTCCGGGAAAACGTGCGTAAATCCAATCCGCCGGTTTGTGCGTTAAATCAAGATAAACATTGGGCGAATTGGTTTTTTCCATTTGCCGGACAATACTGCGACTCACCACATCGCGCGGAGCCAATTCCGCGCGTTCATCATAATCAGGCATAAAACGGTAGCCTTTCCGGTCAACAAGCAACGCTCCTTCACCACGCATTGCCTCCGAAATCAAACTGCGACTGCTTCCGGCAATATACAAAACGGTTGGATGAAACTGGACAAATTCCATATCGCGGATTTTTGCTCCCGCACGGTATGCCATCGCAATTCCGTCTCCAGCGGCAATTTCAGGATTGGTTGTCTCCCGATAAAGTTGACCAATACCGCCGCTGGCAAGAATCGTTTGTTTTGCCCAAATAAGTTCTTTTTCATCATGCTTTTTCCAATACACAATCGCCCCGCGACAACAATTGTCCGCCGTCAACAAATCAAGGGCAAACGTATTTTCCCAAATCCGAATATTAGAACGCCGTTTGATTTCTTCAATCATTGACCGAATCAATTCCTTGCCGGTTGAATCGCCGTTGGCGTGTAAAATCCGATCACTTCGGTGTCCGCCTTCACGACCAAGCAGAATTTCGCCGTCGGCTTTTTTATCGAATTTCGTACCGATTTCGAGTAAATTTCGGATTTCCTCAGGACCGCTCCGCACAACACGTTCAACCACCGCGCGTTCACAAAGTTCACCGCCGGCAATCAGCGTGTCTTCGATATGTTCTTCGAGCGTATCGGTTTTCGCCCAAACGCTTGCGATTCCGCCTTGCGCATAAATACTGTTGGAATTTTCGAGTCCGTTTTTGCAAATCAAAAGAACTTGCAACGCCGGATCAACCGCCAACGCCGCACGAAATCCGGCTAAACCGCCGCCAATGACTAAAACATCCGTAAAAAAATGCGGATGACGCTTCGGATGAAACGGAATAAGATAACGAAACATAGTGAATAGTTAATAGTTAATAGTTGATAGTGTGGGGAATTTCTAAGGAATTATTTTGTCCCATTCGTCCCTTTTGTTCCTAATGGTCCCTAATTTTGAGCAGTGTCCATTGTTTCTGTGATATTTTGCCCTGCCATTTCTAACGCTTTGGCAAATATCTTTTCTGAAAGGTAACAAAAACTTTGCGGGGCATGGAGATGTTTGTCGATATCGGAAAGTGCAACAGGTTTTTCAAACGGAATGTAACGGTCAATAATAATACCGACCGCCTTTTTTGATCGGTCATAATATTCGTCATAAACATGACGACAAACGCCGCTAAGATGATGATATTGTACCCAAATTTCATTAGGCGTGCCGGAAACCACTTTTTTGACGGTCATGTAACCGACCGCTTTTTTTAATGTTGCGCATTGGTAAACCAAAATGTATCGCAAATGGTCAGGCAACATCACCTTGCGAAATTCAATTTTTTTCTTTCTCCGTCGAAATAAGTCAATATATTCACGGTACAAAGACATCAGAACTATCGGTGTTTTTTCGGACATAAAATATTACAGATCAATTAAGTGTTAAATGTTCACAAAAGGTTTTAAAAAATAGAAAAATAGAAAAATAGAAAAATAATTTTGTGTCTTTTTGTGTTTTTTGCGGTTGAAACTCCTTATTTGAAATTCAGAGTTCGAATCCAAGTTCCAGTTCAAGACGAGTTTCCCGTTTCTGTAAATCGGGAGGAACAAGAAAAATGTCCTGAAATGTTCGGCGAATCAATGGTTTCCGGTATTCGGTCAATAAATGAACCAATAACGTTGCGTAAATGCCGTAATTCCTCTTCAACGGCTTGATCGTCATTCTTGTCAGCAAGAAATTCACGAACAGCAATTCGGCGTTTGACAAGACGCTGATAAAATTTAACGAGTTCGCCGTAGGTTTCAAAAACCGGACACGACGGGTCTTCTTCACACGAATTAATAACCGCAATTCGGTCAATCGCCAAAATTCGGTCTAACTCGTTATCCAAATCAAAATAATTTCGTTCAGGTTTTTTCAACGGTTTCGCATTTTTCATATTTCATTTACTCCCAATGTTGTCAATGGTAAAAAAATTGAAAAAATTTTTTCGGCTCTTGCATGTAAGCCTATCGTTTGATTATACTATTCTATTCGTTGAGTTGTAAAGACTCACTCTGGTTCATCCATAACTTTAGGAGAAAACGATGATTTTAAAAAACTCAGTTAAAAATTCCGTATCCTCCAGCCGACGGCAATTTCTCAAAAATGCTGTTACCTTGTCGGCTGTTGCGACGGTTCCTTTTTATGTTTCCGGCAAAGTGCTTGGAAAAGACGGCGCTGTGCCGCCTAGCGAACAAATTATTCTCGGAGCATTGGGAATCGGCGGACGCGGAGGACATGATTTCAGTGTGTTCCTGAAGAATCCCGACGTTCGCTTCCTTTCCATTTGCGACGTCCGAAAAAACCGCCGCGAATGGGTTAAACAACAAGCAGACGCAAAATACGGAAGTAACGATTGCACCATGTTCCGTAACATGTTTGAATTTTACGATGCCAACCCGCAAATGGACGCGGTCTTAATTGCAACAGGCGACCGTTGGCACACGATGGCAACAATTGTTGCCGCGAAAGCCGGAAAAGACGTTTATTGTGAAAAGCCGTTGTCGTTGACGATTCAGGAAAGTCGGGCGGTCGAAAAAGCGGTTAATCGTTATGGGAGAGTGTTTCAGGCGGGAACGCAACGCCGGAATATCGGTAACTTTCAACTCGCCGCAAAATTAGCCCACGAAGGAAAACTCGGTAAACTTACCGAAGTTCACGCCAACACGCTTAGTCCCGGAACAACTCACGATTGGTTGCCTGCCCAACCGGAACCGGCACAAGACGAAGTTGATTGGGAACTTTGGCTCGGTCCTTGTCCTTGGCGACCATACAACGAATCTTATATTCGCGGCGGTTGGCGCGGATTTTACGATTTTCACGGCGGCGGCATTCTCGAATGGGGAACACATACCGTCGATCTCTGTCAATGGGCAAACCAATCCGATGATACGGTACCGGTTGAATATTGGGCAACTTATAACGCAAAAGGCGGAAAAACCGCCCGTGTTGAAGCACGTTACGCTAATGGTGTGAAACTTGTTTGCCGGAACGACGGTTGGCTTGGACTCGGAACTTGTTCCGCACGGTATGTCGGCGAAGAAGGTTGGGTCGAAACCGGCGATTCGGGACGAATGGAAGTTTCGTCCGATGCTCTGCGTCAAGAGTTAAAATATTTCGGAATGCCCGGTACATCGCCGGATAATCACATTCGGGAATTTTTGGACTGCGTTAAATCACGGAAAAAACCCGCTTCCAATGCCGATGTTGCCGCCAATGCCCACATTGCGTCGCATTGTGCAAAAATCGTGTGGGATCTCAATCCGGCGCAATTGTCGAATTCGGCAAAATCGTTTACCTTGAAGTTCGATCCGGTCAAGGAAGAATTTATCGGTAACACTTCTGAAGTCGAAACCGCTAATCGTCTTCGAAGCCGCGCCATGCGTTCTCCATGGCGTTGCTAAATTTTAATTATTTGTAATATATCAGTGGAATCTTTGTCCCTCCATCTTTTCCCCATTTTCTGCGTCCTTTTGCGTATTCTGCGTTAAATTTAAACACAGAATACGCAGAATATCGCAAAACACGCAGAAGAAAAGGAAAAACAAATCAATGGTTACTAACGTTTAATGTGAAAAAAATCCGCTGATATATTACAATTATTTTAATTAATTGATTAAGGGAACTTCTAAAAACCCCCTTGTGATTATTTGATGTGATGTTATGATATTTTTTTATTTTGTTTTTCCCATTTTTTTCCACTTCATTTTAGGATAGGTTTATTTTATGTCCCA
>JAIRLW010000637.1 GCA_031259095.1 Planctomycetaceae bacterium
CCAAGCGTTCACGATGTTAGAAAACATTTGAAACGTATGGGAATGGTACGCCGGCATTACGAACATCTTCGGGATACACGTAAGATCTTTATCGGCGGAATTGCCGGAACGGTTTTTCCTAATACGGTTAAAGATGCGGCAATAGAATCCGGTTTTTTCGTGTTCACTCCGAGCGGTGATACCATGACAATTGATGTTCCAAAAAATTTTAAGCCGCGTGAGTTTTAGAAGGAAACCCAAATGAAAATTAACAACGTAAAACGGTTTATTGGTTTATCGGTTATTTCGTACACGGTTTTGATTTGATACAGTTCCGGTGAAATAAATTAAAAATCGGTTCTCTTGAAAAGACGGTTCATTTAAGGTAATATGGTTAATGTCTTTTTGACATTATGATAACGTTTTCCAGTACATAATAACAATTCATCCTTTAACATCGCCGAGAAAATCGGCATTGAACTACGATGACTGAAACAACATCTTCCCATTGTGATTGTTCCCGACGTGATTTTCTCAAAGGCGGAGTTCTTGCGGCGGCAGTTCCGGCGGTTGGCGCCGGAGCGTTTTATTTTGGTTACAACGCAACACATGGACATCCGATTCGTGTTGGAGTTGTCGGCACCGGCGACGAAGGACAAGTTCTTCTCGGCGCGATCAACCCGGAATATATTGAGGTTAAATCAATCGCCGACATCCGACCATACAACCAATATCGTGCATTTTATGGCGATGTGTCTTCGCCGGTCGCACTCAAAGCCCGAAGAGGTCTTCTTGATGTTTATAACTGGAAAACAGAACACGAAGCACGGAAACATGTTAAGGTTTATACCGATTATCGGGAACTCATTAGAAACGCGAAACAAGATGGTCTTGAAGCGATCATTATCGGTTTACCGTTACATTTGCACGCGCCGGCGGCGGTGTACGCGATGCGTCAGGGGTTGCACGTTCTGACCGAAAAACTGATGGGACATAGTGTTGCAAATTGTAAAGAGATGGCTCGTGCCGCCGCCGAAACACATAAACATCTCGCAACCGGTCATCAACGGCATTACAATATTTTGTATCAAGATGCGGTTGATCAAATTCGTCGCGGATTGCTTGGAAACATTCATTACATCCGCGCTCAATGGCATCGGAATAATTCGCCCGGCGGTGATAGTTGGCAAATGCCAATGCCGAAAGAGATTAAACCGACAGACTTGCAAGCGGCAAGACTCGAAAATGAACTTCGGGCTTGGAAACGAGAATTGAATAACGCGCGTGGTGCCGCGATTGAAGAATGGTCAAAAAAAGTTGCGCTTAAAGAAGCACAGATTGCCGATTATGTTTTGGCAAACGGAGGACCTTATCTTGGACTGGAACTCAAATCGGCAAAAGATTATGGTTACGAAGACGGAGTGTTTGAAGGAAGCGGCGAAAAATATGAACGTCCTGCCGCCGAAGAATTATTACGTTGGCGGCTTTGGCGGCGAACCGGCGGCGGTTTGATGGTTGAACTCGGTTCACACCAACTCGATGCCGCCAGCATTTTTCTTGCGGCAAACCGTGATTATTATCTTGATCAAACCGGAAGTGCCGCACCGCGTGGTGAAAAGGTTCATCCGCTTAAAGTTCACGTTTCGGCGAACCGTAACATTTTCCAACTTGACCGTGAAGCCAATGACCATATTACGACGTTGGTTGAATTTCCGGCGCCGGATTACAACGACCAAACTCCGGCAGGGCGTAAACGGAAAATTTGCGTTCAATATTCAACAATTAACGGTAACGGTTTTGGCGGTTACGGTGAAATTGTTTACGGAACCGATGGAACATTGGTTTTGGAAACGGAAAGTGATTCGCAGTTATTCCGCAGCGGCGATTCGGGAAGTAAAGTTTCGGCGAAAGCGGAAAGTGCCGCATTGGACACACAATCAAGCGGTCCGGCTCAAACAGCGGTGAGCGGTGCTGTGAAAGCGGAAGTGAGTCGGGGTTATGCGGAGGAGTTGGAACATTGGGCGTGGTGTATCCGGGTGAACCCGAACAATTCCGATCCAAACTTGCAGCCGCGTTGTAATCCCAAAGTCGCGCTGGTTGATTCGGTGATTGCTCTCGTAACAAATATTGCCGCCGACGAAGGTAAAAGTGTTACATTTGACGAAAAATGGTTTGATCCTTTCGACGACGCCACACCCGAAATGGACATTCTCAAAGACCCCAGCGGTAAACCGGATTTGAATAAACAAATTTATTCCGTTTAAATGTAACTATTCGATAGTTACCCCGAAGAAGCAATAAAGAATAGCGTAGGACAACGCCCTACGAAAATATTCCAAACAGACAATGCCCCATAAGGAACAACACGTGATTAACCCGTATGTTTTGGTTTACGGGCGCATAACGCAATATTCATGTAAATTTTGTATCACATAATATTGGAGAACAAAAATGGCAACGGATTTAGTGATTGATAATAATTTGTTAGAAACAGCGTTTGTTATTGGCGGATTGAAAACTAAAAATGATACCGTCAATTTGGCGTTAAATGAATTTATTCGAAGACGAAAACATCTCCCAATAGACGAATACAATAGCCTGTTGGAAACAAACTACCTGCTGTCCAATAAAGCCAATGCAGAACACTTACAAAAATCTATCGAACAACATAAATCGGGAAAAATAAAGAAGAAAAAATTATACGAATATGAATAAATTATTTACTGAACAGGCTTGGAATGATTATCTCTATTGGATTGAAACAGATAAAAAGCAGGTAAAACGGATAAATACTTTAATTCGAGAGATTGACCGATCTCCCAAAGAAGGAATAGGAAAACCTGAACCTTTAAAAGCTAATTTAAGTGGATATTGGTCAAGAAGAATAGATTCAGAACATAGAATTGTCTATGCGATTGAAAAAGATAAGATTGTCTATATTTCTTTTAGATTTCATTACGACAATAAATGAAAAAGAGTTTGGGGTTATTGAGTAAATGGTAATATTTCAGTGAAATTTTTTATTTGATGACAAAGTTGCGGTAACAACAATAGATTATGAATTAGCGGCTGAATATTCAAATTATATGCAGAAGAAATGGGATACAAGGATCAAATACGGATTTTGATATGCGCCGCCGCTGTTAGAAATAACTTTGAAATATTTACAGAGGATAATGATTTTAATCAATATAAAAATATTTGCCTATAAAATTGTTTGATATAAAAACAATAACAATTAAAAATATTTAACACTATAATATTACGATGCCGTCTCAATGGTTTACGAAAAAGCCGAATGAAGACAAACGCGGTCCGTTTTCGGACAGTGAATTGAAACATTTTGCCCGTACCGGCGAACTTTTGGTAACAGATTTGGTTTGGCGTGAAGGGATGCCGCAAGCGGTTCCTGCTTCGAAAATTAAGGGATTATTTCCAGAATCCCAATCAATTATTCCGCCGCCTGTTCCGCCTCAGATTATTTCATCTTCGGTTTCACCGCCGCCGTTGGTTGATCCGAGCAATTTCGATGCATTGGTTGCCGGTCTTGTACTAACGCAACAAATACCAACTCAACAAAGTGTAACAGGTTATGTTCCCAACCGTACGGCATCACGAGCGGTATCAAAAGAAGATGACGATGATGAAAACGATGTTTTTAGTTGGTATCGACCTGGCGATCCTCGTGCTCCTATTCTTGTCAATTCGGTAACTTTTTGGCGGGCAATTCACGCAATCGGAAGTAAAAACAAAGCATTTTATTTTTTATTACCGATTATTGTTGCGATACCGTTTGGTTTTCTATTTGGAATTATTAACGCAATAATTCCTATTTTCATTATCAATTGGCTTATTTTATTTGTTGTTTGTGCCGGTTTTGGTGAAGCGATTTTTCAATGTTTTCGTTTGGCGGGAGTTAACGTTAAATTATTTTCGATAGGATATGGATTTTTGATTGGATTATTAACGTGTTATTTTTTTCTTGCCGGAGGATTATTTACGGGTTACAATCTTAATGTAGGAAAAGAGGAACCGCCGCTTAGTTTGATTCAATCGGCAATGCCGAATAGTATTGTGTGGTATGTTAAAACCCAAGCAGAAACAATGTCCATTGGAAAATACGGCAGACGGACACCGCCGAACCGTTATATTAATTACTCCTTTATGTTTATTGATTTATTTATTATTGTGTTGACGATAAGTGCCGGAGCAGGAGGCGGACGACAAAATTTTTCAAACAGATCTGACAAATCCGGCGAATCAGAAGATGATAAAATTGTCAAAAGGCTCGGTATTGATCGATTTTGATTTAGGCAGTATTTTTATACAAATAATATTTTCGCAATTTATTACGAAGTTTTCTGTCAACCACAAAAATGCCTTATATCATTATTTGATTGCGAAGGGATTCACGGTTGAGACCGATGGGAACAAAATTATCGGAACAAAATCATCGGATGAATTAGTTGCAGAATTTGACGACCAAAACCGAATGTTGTCATTAAACGGAAATATAAACGCTAAACCAAAGAAAAAATGGCGGTTCTTTTAATATTTTGTTTCTAAAATAATATCTGATTGTCATACAAAATATATTAACAAGTTTATGAACAATACAAACCAATATTAGATCAAAAAGTTTTCTGTATCATTTTTAATTTTTTACCATATATTACATACTCATGATAAACGTATCATTATCAACAAATGAAAAGAACGAAGAACAGGTTTTTACGTTACTCCGTATTAATTCGGAAAACGAGTTACCTTTGTTTTATCTTGCGCCGGTGGATAATATCGGCACAGAATACTTACGGTTGAAAACCGAGAATAATCATTTCAAAATCGATAAAAGTAACGGGAAAATTAATGAACCGAAAGATTCGCTTCAAAGTAAACTTGATTCTCTATACCTTGATTGGATTCAAAGTGAACAGTCGGGAATAGAAGAAAGGAATCACATGAAATTCACCATTAAAAATTTCAAATGCTTTATTGATACAAAAATTTCAATGAACCGGTTGACTGTTTTAACCGGAGTCAATGGTTCCGGCAAGAGTTCGTTTATTCAATCGATCTTGCTTTTGCGTCAATTGGTTGCTTTTGCGAAAGACAACCCCAAAGGAGATATTCCCGATTATTCTATTCTATTAAACGAACAATATTTGTTAGCCTTAGGTGATAGTTCGGATATTTTGTCAAACAATGCAAGTGATAACAATATTTCTTTTGCTTTTGTGAACGATAAAACGAATGAAATTTTATGTTACGCTCAATTTGTTGCCGATAATTTAGATCCAACTTCGGCTTTGCCGGTTATTTTCGAGAAAAGTATGATAAATAATCAGGATTGTCCAATTTGTCGTCGAGAGTTTTATTATCTTAACGCAGAACGTTTAGGACCGCGAATCAGGCAAGAATTAAAATATTTTTCGTATCTTCATACCGGTTGGCAAGGTGAATATACCGCGCAACTCATCAATTTGAATGGCGGATTTCATAAAATTGAAGAGTCCCGTAAATTTCCCAATTCACAAAATCCGCTTCTATTAACATTTCAAATTAGTGATTGGTTAGACTTTCTCTTGCCGGGAACCCAAATTTTTGCAACATCAAATTCCGAAACAATGGCTTCACAAATTCGATTCGAAAATTCCTTTACGCGACAGCATCCAACATTGGCTGCCAATATGGGATTGGGTATTAGCTATGTTTTGCCGATTCTTGCTACAGGATTAATTGCAGAAGCGGGAGCATTGTTTCTTGTGGAGAATCCTGAAGCCCATCTT
>JAIRLW010000019.1 GCA_031259095.1 Planctomycetaceae bacterium
TTTTGTCCGTAAACTCAAATTTCCGATTATTTTTTTGACGCAATTTGTTGCAAATAAAGAGATTACGAAAAATAAAAATATTTTTCATAAAATTTGTACAAAATGTAAAAATATCAAAACCGGAAATTATTTTGTGGTTAAACTATCATATTTCACGGCTGATTCCAGCAAATATCACGGTCAAGCCGTTAAATATGATGGAAATAGATTTTGAATACATAATAACAAAGACGCATAATTTTTTACTTCAAAAATATTTTTAGTTAAAATCCTTAACAGTTTATTTTGAAATAAGGCATTGTTTCGACAATACCTTTTTTCATTGTTTCGGTATTGGCTAATTATTGGCAAAAATTTTTAATAAAACGGCTATTGACAGAATATTGACGAGTGATAAAATAAAACATAGTAAACATAGTTAAATAGTATGTTTTTTGATTTAACTGATGTGATACTCTATGTTTATAACCGAATAACCTTGACTTTACCGTTCAATTTCAGAATTGGCACGGTATTTGCACTTGTCATTTCCTTTGTATTTACCTTCAATGGATGAAAGTAATTTGAAACACTGTTTTGTTGGAGCATCCGGCGGTATTCTGCTTGTGGTGAACAAAATGATTCAACTAACAAAAATCAAAAAAACATATCAAACATCAAACGGTCTTCTGTGTGCTGTTGATACTGTTTCCGTACAAGTTTGTGCCGGCGAAATTTTTGGGTTTATCGGGTTTTCCGGCGCAGGAAAATCCACATTGCTTCGGTGTATCAACTTATTGGAAAAACCCGATAACGGTGAAGTTTGGGTTGATGGTGAAAATTTTATGTTACTTTCAAAAAAAGAATTAATGAAACAAAGACGAAAAATAGGAATTGTGTTTCAACATTATAACCTGTTACAAAATGCAACTGTTTTTGAAAATGCGGCATTTCCGCTTGAAATTGCTAAAACCGCCAAAATTGAACGGCGCCGCCGCGTTTTACAATGCTTGGAAATTGTCGGTCTTTCCGAAAAAGCGGGAGATTATCCGTCAAAATTGAGCGGCGGACAAAAACAACGGGTTGCGATTGCGCGGGCTATTGTTACAAATCCCAAAATCCTACTTTGCGACGAACCCACTTCGGCGTTAGACCCTCAGACCACCCAAATTATTTTACAATATTTACAATTGATCAATAAAGAATTGGGAATTACGATTGTTCTTGTAACGCATGAAATGGGAGTTGTTCGTACTATTTGTGATCGTGTTTCTGTTATGGAAAAGGGTAAACTGATTGAGACATTGGATATGTCGGAAACGGATTTATCTCCGCAATCGGAATTGGCAAAATTTTTGTTCATTAATGGAGGAGGAATTTAATGGTCAAGATATGGGAACTCATGCCGCAAATCGTAACTGCTTTCGGTCAAACGTTTTACATGATGATATTTACGATTGGTATCTCCGCAATGTTGGGAATACCTTTTGGGACGTACCTTTATTTAATCCGTCCGGGTTCGATGATGCAAATGCCGCGAATTTATCTTGTTTTGGATATGATCGTCAATATTGTACGTTCATTTCCGTTTTTGGTGTTAATGGTTGCGATTATTCCGTTTACACGATTGATTGTCGGAACATCGCTTGGAACAACGGCGGTTATTGTACCGCTTTCAATCAGCGCCATACCGGATATTGCGCGGCTTATTGAACAGGTGTTACTGGAAGTCAACCGCGGCGTTATTGAAATGGCGGAAGCGGCAGGAGCAAATACGTTTCAAATTATATGGAAGGTTCTGTATCGGGAAGCGCGGTCGGGAATGGTTAATTCAATAACGTTAATTACCATTACGTTCATTTCTTATTCGACAGTCGCCGGACTTGTCGGAGGCGGAGGAATCGGCGATTTTGCTATTCGGTACGGTTATTATAGGTATCAACCGGAAGTCATGATTTTTACGGTCGTGTTAATTATTTTGCTCGTGCAGGTAATTCAAACAACCGGAAGGATCATTTCACAAAAACTTGACAAACGTCTTTAACTTGGAGGACTTGACAATGAAAAAACATTTTTTGAATGTTGCTACAATTATTTTGATTGCTGTTACAATACTGGTATTTGTTACCGGTTGCGGTCGGCAATCGCAAACGGCGAATGATGACAAGGTCATCAAATTCGCATCTCACAATTTCAAAGTTTATGCGGATACTACAAAAGTTCTTGCACAAGAAGTTGAAAAACTCGGTTACAAGTTAGATTATGTTCTGCTTGCCGATAATACTCAATGTAATCAAGCGGTGGTAAGCGGTGAATATTTCGCCAATTATCATCAACATATTCCATTTATGGAAGCGTTTAACCAATCGCATAATGCGAATCTTGCGCCTGCTTTTAAGGTATTTGTTGACCGAGCAGGAATTTTTTCAAAAAAATATAAAAGTCTGAAAGACTTGCCGGACAAAGCCAAAATCACCATCGACAATAACGCGGGTAACAGTTTTCGCGGAATTGTCATGCTGGCAGATGCGGGTATTATTAAATTGAAAGATGGTGTTAATCCTGTTAATGTTACAACGAAAGATATTGCGGAAAATCCAAAACATATCCAATTTGTAGAAGTTGATTATACGATGCTTGCCAGAGCGTTAGAAGATGCCGATGCAGGATTTTTGTATGCGACAGTCGCCGTGGAATTTGGACTCGATATTAACAAAGATCCGTTAATTATTGAACGTGAAGAATTACAGGCTCCTGATATTATTACGGTTCGGCAGGAAAATGTCGGTTCCGAAAAAGCGAAAATTCTTGAAAAAGCGTACAAAACCGACGCAATGAAACAAGCCTTCAAAGATGCTTTTGACGGAAAAGATGTTTTACTTCCGGCATGGTAAAAACTTTTTAAGCAACAAAAATTAGCGGGACAATGACGATAAATCATCGTCCCGCAATAAAAACGAAAGAATTAAGGTACAATAATGGCGGCTGTCTATAAACAAAATCTGACGGAGTTGATTGGAAATACTCCTCTGTTGGAATTGAAAAAAATTGGTAACAGTAAAAAGATTAAGGCAAAACTTGTTGCGAAATTGGAATATTTCAATCCCGTTGGAAGTGTGAAAGACCGTATTGCACTGGCGATGATTCAGGATGCGGAAAAGCAAGGGCTTTTGAAAGAAGGTTCGGTCATTATCGAACCAACCAGCGGTAACACCGGTGTTGGACTTGCGTTTGTTGCGGCGGCGAAAAATTATAAACTCATCATCACCATGCCGGAAACAATGAGTGTTGAACGCCGTAATTTGTTGAAGGCGTTGGGTGCGGAACTGGTGTTGACTTCGGGAAGCGAAGGAATGAAAGGAGCAATCCGTAAAGCGGAAGAAATCGCCGCACAAATTCCGAACAGTTATTGCCCGCAACAATTTCGTAACCCTGCCAATCCGCAGATTCATCGTGAAACAACCGCGTTGGAAATCTGGAACGATACTGAAGGCGAAGTTGATATTTTTGTCGGCGGAGTCGGAACAGGAGGAACAATTACCGGCGTCGGCGAAGTTCTCAAAGCGAAAAAACAATCCGTAACAATTATTGCGGTTGAGCCGGACGATTCACCGGTTTTATCCGGCGGTGCGGCGGGAGCGCATAAAATTCAGGGAATTGGTGCGGGGTTTGTTCCTGAAATTATGAACCTGTCGGTAATTGATGAAATTTTTCGTGTTAAAAATGAGGAAGCGTTTGAAACGTCGCGCGAGTTGGCAATTAAAGAAGGATTATTGGTCGGTATTTCTTCCGGTGCAGCGGCTTTTGCGGCATTACAAATTGCAAAACGCAACGAGAATAAAGACAAAACAATTATTGTTCTTCTTCCCGATACGGGAGAACGTTATTTATCCACGCCGCTTTTCGATAACCCGTTTAAGAAATAATAACTGCTACAAAAACAACCAAAAGTTTTTTTGTAATATATCAGCGAAAATTTTTTATGGTTGAAAATGACAAGGTAGTCAACCTTTTATTGGTCTAACTTAACACAACCACCCTGTGAACACTAGGAATGAGTATAGACACTTACAATCAAACAGGCATAACTATGATTTATGTAAACGATAAAAAAACTGTTTATGATCCGCCAGTTTTAGAACAGACAAAACAATATTTTGCGGATCATCATATTGATTCGGTGGAAATCGGTTATTCCGATCTGATTGGAAATCTTATCGGAAAACGTCTTCCTGTACGATTTCTTTTGGAACATTTAACGGACGGTACAGGAACGTGTCGTGCGCCGATTACTTGGGATATTCAAAACGAATATTTTTCACACTCGGAATTTGCGGGATTTGTCGGCGGTGCGAAGGACATGTTGCTGAAGCCGGACTATCTGACGTTGCGAGAAATTCCGTGGCGAAAAGGAACAGCATTAGTGATTGCTGATCTTGATATTGATACTGGTGAACGGATTCAAGTTGCGCCGCGGCAAGTGTTGAAAAATGTTTTGGAACGTTTGGCAACATTGGGTTACACGTCCAAAGTCGGATCGGAAATTGAATTTTATCTTTTGGATGCGGAAAAACATTCGCTTTTCGGTGGAAAAGAGTGTTATTCTATCGGAAAAATTGATCGATACAGCCATATTTATGATCAATTATTAAGAGGACTTGAAGAATTCGAAATACCGGTTGAGGCAATTCATACGGAATATGGTCCCGGTCAAACAGAAATTATTTTGGAATATAGCGATGCACTGACACAAGCAGACAACACAATTATTGCACGTAACGCAATTAAAGAAATCGCACGGAAAAACGGACTTTATGCATCATTTATGGCGCGGATTTGGGATACAGAATCGGGAAGCGGTTATCATTTGCATCAAAGTTTATGGACGAAAAATAATCAAAATGCTTTTGTTGAAAAACAATCAGTACTCGAAAATTATATGGCAGGACTTCTTGCGGCGCATAATGAGTTTATGCCGATGTTTTGTCCGACAGTCAATTCTTATAAACGGTTGACGGACATGTCTTTCGCGCCGACAAAATTAGGAATTGGTTGCGATAATCGAACCGTAACAATGCGGCTTGTAGGTTCCGGCAAGGGAACGCGGGTGGAATTGAGAACCGCCTCCGCCGATGCCAACGCTTATCTCTTAATTGCGGCATCAGTCGCTGCCGGACTTTATGGATTGGAACAAAATTTGCCTAAACCCAATATTGTTGAAGGTAATAATTATTTGAACAACGAACTTCCCAATATTCCGCGAACTCTAAAAGAAGCGGCAATTTTGTTCGATAAAAGTGAAAAAGCATTGGAATATTTTGGTAACGGATTTGTGGAAATTTTCAGTGAGTTAATTCATTTTGATATTGCCGTTCACGATACAACAGTTACCGATTGGGAACGTGAACGGTATTTGGAAAATTCGTAACTATTCAGCAGCAATAGCAATGTCCTACTGATTTCGTGCGAATGGTATCATAAAACAAACCTCAAATTTTTATTTAGACAAACCGCCGGATAAAATCAAAAAAATGCACATAAATTGAAAGGTACAAATATGGCAACATCAAGAGAAATTGTGAGCGAAGCGTTTGCTCTTAAAAAACCGGAACGAGTTCCGTTGGGAATTTGTCTTGGTGGAAGTTGGCCCTTTTTTGTCGAAGGAGTCTATTTACAAGAATTGTTATCGGATACTCCTTCCAAAGCCGCTGAAATTTTTTATCGTGTGAACGAAAGAGTTCGTGCGGATTTTGTTACAGTCGGAACCGGAGCCACCGCATTTATCATTGAAGCGTTGGGAGGAAAAATTAAATTTACAAAAAATGGTGCGCCGGAAATTGATTCATTACTCATCAGCTCACTGGAAGACATTGATCGGCTTGATTTACAAACAGTATTTCGATCTGAAAAACTGAAATGGTTAAAAGCGGTTGCGGCGGAAACAGTGAAACTGAACGAAAGTAAACATAACAACAATCAGAGAAGTTTATTTGTTATACCGCAGTCACTTTAAAAAATAGATATTGACAAGATTTGACGGCTATTTTATACTGATGATCACGAGGTCAATTTATGAATGCCTATCATTTATCATCCGCCGAGATATCAGGACTGAAACTCCTGCCTAAAACGTTTATCAAATATTATCGCTGGTTGCGTTCCCGGTCTGGAAATAAAGCGGTTTTTCTCTTCGGCGGCGCAACTCATCCGACTCATCATAGTATTCCCGCTTACGGTTGGATACGTAAAGGTCGGGAGTCTCCGTTGCAAGCGAACAGCGGTCGTCAACGAGTGAACATCAACGGATTGGTCGATATTGACACGGAAAAGACAATTACGGATTTTACGAATTCCGTGAACGCTCAATCGGTCTTACGATTGTTACAAAAGATATTGAAATTTTATCGTCAAAAAACGAGTCCTCTTTTTGTGGACAACGCCGCTTATGACAAGTCAAGGTTGGTGAAGGAATAGTTGAAGAAACATAAGAATATCCGTTTGCATTTTTTACCGGCGTATCGCCCAAGCTTAAATCAGATCGAACAATTGTGGGGCTTTTTCAAGAAAACAATTTTCAAAAGGGATATGGGGATAGCAATGTTTTGCCAAAACGTTGGTCGGCGATAGCCGACTTGCCCCTAGGGACGGTTGGAAATCAGAAAACAAAACGGATGGCAATTCCGATTTCCATCCGTAAACACAAGGTCAAAGTC
>JAIRLW010000054.1 GCA_031259095.1 Planctomycetaceae bacterium
TGGATTGAACCGATCATTAACTTTAACCCAGGAGAGTTTAATGTCACGGATGACTGTGCTTGAGTGTGACAATGTTACAAATGACAAAACAACCAATCGTGTGAATTACGAAGAGGTTGTCAATCACTTAAACGAAGAGGAGATGAGCGAGATGTTTCGGGCGGCGGAGTTATTCGGCAGTCTTGAAACAGATCGTAACAGAATTTCTGATGAAGACGATTTTTTCGCCGAATTGTCGTCAATTCAGTTTAATACGGACCCGGACGAAGAGGAAGACGACGATGAATTCGGTATCGAGCGCGGAAGCGATCAGTTAAACGTAACAACCATTTCTGTATTGCAATCCGAGTCTTCGTCTGATCAGCAATCGGAAAAAGAATTTGACGAGGAACAGTTGTTGGCAACGCCTGCCCCTGAACCGGAACGCTGGAACAGTGATCCGATACGGATGTATCTTTCGCAGATGGCGAATATTCCGCTTTTGACGAAAGAAGAAGAAGTCGTTTTATCGAAACGGATAGAAAAAGGTCGCCGGGCATTTCGGCGTTGTGTTCTTGGTTCGCCGTTTGGACTTCAAAACGCTTTTAGTACGTTAACAAAAGTGTTTCACGGTCAACTGGCGTTTGAACGTACCATCAAAATGTCGTTGACGGAAAAACTTTCCAAAGAGCAAATTCAACGCCGAATGCCGCATAATTTACGGACATTGGCTCCGTTGCTTGAATCGGTAACTTCCGACTTTGAATTATTAGTACGGAAAAATACGCCGGAAGAAGTTAAAATTGTTGCGCGAAAACGTTTTTGGGAACGCCGACGTAAGGCGTTGCATCTTGTCGAAGAACTCAGTCTTCGCAACCGCCGCGTTCACGCATTAATGAAACAACTCGAAAGTATGTCCAAACGTATGGACGAAATTTCATGTCTTCTCAAAGATTCGGCGATTTCGATGACGCCGGAACGCCGCCAAATGTTACAAACAGAACTTCGGAATATTATCGTTACGACACAGGAAAGTCCGAAGAGTTTACATTTTCGTTGCCAAAAGATGCGTGATTTGCTCAAAGAATATGAGCAAGCGAAATGCGATTTATCGCGCAGTAATTTACGGCTGGTTGTTTCTGTTGCGAAAAAATATCGGAACCGCGGTCTTAATTTCCTTGATCTGATTCAGGAAGGCAATACCGGTTTGATGCGCGCGGTGGACAAATTCGAATATCGTCGCGGTTTCAAATTTTCGACTTATGCGACTTGGTGGATACGTCAGGCGATTACTCGTGCCATTGCGGAACAGGCGCGAACAATTCGGATTCCCGTACACATGATTGACGCTTTAACCAATATCCGTAACATCGCTCGAATGATTTATCAATCGACCGGTCGTGAACCGAATGTTCATGAAGTTGCGGAGGCGGCGGAAATGACGGTTGATGAAGTCCGCCGGATTCTGCTGATGGGAACCAACCCGATCAGTTTGGAACATCCGGTTGGCGAGAGCGACGAAAATTGTTTCGGCGAATTTGTCGCCGATACCAACCTCGACCGCCCCGAACATTCCGCGTCCAACGATATGTTACGAAAAGAAATCGGCAAACTCCTGAAAACGCTCACTCCGCGTGAACGTGAAATCATCAAATTACGTTACGGTCTTGAAAACGGTTATTCTTATACGTTGGAAGAGGTTGGGCGTATTTTTCAGGTAACACGCGAACGTGTCCGGCAAATTGAACAAAAAGCCGTGCAAAAATTACAGCAACCCGGACGTTGCCATGCCTTAGCCGGTTTTCTGTTACATAAAGACTGATCAATGATTATTTGTTTTGTTTTTCTCATTGGTCCCTGACGTCCCTGCGCTGAAAATTATGGGACATTGGGGACATTGGGACTAATCATCTTTAAGACCAATTTGTGTTGAGGCAAAAGATATTTTTAGAGGTTTTTTTGGTTTGATCTTTTATGTTAAAAATAGAACATCTCCATATATTGGGAAATGTTTATCGTTCTGAATTTGCGTCGATTTATCGGCGGATTATTGAGATCGTTCCCGATTCGGTTTCTGAACATTCATGTTCGATTCTTTTTCAGTCTTATCCCGACGAGTTTTCTCAGGCAATTGTTGATCAATTAATTATCGCGGAGCCGTTGTCGCCGATTTTGCTTTTTCTTGGTTCCGCTTCGGAAGGTGAAGCACGAACCGGACATCCTCTTGTTGGTTGTTTCCGGTTTTATGTTCATCAATGGAATGAGAAATATTTACATCAACTGTCGCTTTATTGGAACGGCAAACCTTCCTTATTCACACTTCCGCGAACTGTGGAAAACGACGAAATTGCAATTTTTCACGCGATTTCCGCATGTTGTCCGGTGAATGATTGTAAAAATGCGAGTATTTCGTCACACCGGAACGCTTTGATTGTTTCACGTTTTGGAACACTTGGCAATGATTCGGCGATGAATCAATTTCTTGCAATTTTTTATCGTCAACAGGGATTTGATGCGGATTTTTTGAATTGGAGCGGTGGTTCTTTATTTGACGGCATGATTATTGCTGACGCTGATGATTCACCATTTCCGAAGATTTTGGAATCGGTTCAAAGATTACGTTGTGATTTTGCCGATTCAAGGATAACGGTTTATATCAATTCTCCGAGAATTAACGAAAAAAACGATTTGCGGGATGCTGGCGTGGATGAAATTATTTCCAAGCCGGTATTTTGGTGAACTGTGAACTATGGCTCAGAACAATATTCGCAAAGCAGCCGTTTTTCTGATTAGTATTCCGAAAGATCAAGCCAAAGAGATTCTTAGTCGTCTTGACCCGAAACAAGTTGAAGTGGTGATGACCGAGATTTCACGGATTGGGTTGGTAACGCCGGAAGAGCAGGAAAATGTTATCCGTGAATTTTCAAAGGCGAATCCTGCCAAACTTGTGGGCAGTGTTGGCGGTTTTGGGATTGCGCAAGAGTTGGCGGAAGCGGCGTTGGGAGCGGATGGGGTGGCAATTATTGATGGAGTTCGGAGTTCCCTTGAGGCGATTCCGTTTGGTTTTCTCCAAAAAGTGGATAGTGAGAACCTGCTGACTTTTATTGTCGATGAACATCCGCAAACGATTGCGTTAATTGTTTCGCATGTCCGGCCTGCTCAGGCGGCAGAAATTATTAACGGTTTACCGCCGGAACGTCAACTCGCCGTGATTCGGCGTATTGCGACCATGCAGCAAACCAGTCCTGAAATTATCAAAGAAGTTGAAAAAGGGTTGGAAAACCGAATGTCAAGTGTGATGAGTCAAAAATTGGAAAATGCGGGCGGAGTTGGAAGTGTTGCGGAAATTCTCAACGTGATTGACCGTTCAACGGGACGGAATATTATGGAAAATCTGGCTCAAGACGATCCTGATTTGGTCGAAGAAATCAGACGACTTATGTTTGTGTTTGAAGATATTCTGAAACTGGCGGATCAGGATATTCAGCAGGTTCTCAAACATGTTGAAAGTTCTCAATGGGCGTTGGCTCTCAAAGGAGCCAGTGAGGAACTCAAAGAAAAAATATTTCGTAACATGTCAAAACGTGCCGGAAAAATGTTACAGGAAGAGATGGAATATCTCGGTCCGCAGCGTTCTTCCGATGTGGAACGGATTCAGCAGGAAATTGTCGATATTGTGCGAAAACTTGAAGATACCGGAGAGGTAACGGTTCATTCCGGCAAAGGAGGTGAAGAACGATTCATCCAATAAAAGTAGATACTTAGGGGATTTTCTAAAAATATCTATGACCATTTCTTAAACAAAAATTTGATTTATGATTTAAAAATCATAAGTTATGAAAACCTGTTAGGTCTTGTTTTATGTTTGGTAACTCATCACGATAATCACGTAAATCACCGTTCAGACAATTGCATTTTTTCTGCCGGAATTCAACGTCTATTAGTTTATCGAATTTTTTTCCCGATTCTTTAAACTGCACTTTCCTAAAAGTACGATAATAAATATGCTTAAATTTAAGGGGTTTATTAAGTGGTTTTGAATATTGGCCTCTTTGTAACTATTCAGTGGAATTTTTATTTTGTGATCACCTTCATGATATTTTTCCTACGCCCTGAAAGGGCAATCTAAGCCAGCCCTACCCAACGGGTAGGGTTCAAAGTCCCCACAACAGTTTCGCCCTGAAATGGCAATAGAACCGTTTGATTCACAAGATATATTGCCCTTTCAGGGCGAAACTGTTGTGGGGATTCTTACCCGCCGCGTTGCGGCGGGCTGGCTTATGTTGCCCTTTCAGGGCGAATACTTTTTTAACCTCAAACAAAAACTCCACTGATAGATTACGCCTCTTTTATATTAGTGTAAAAGTACGTGTAATATTAAAAAAACCTTAATCTACAGTGTTTAATTTCTGTACTTTTAGGAAAGTACAGATTCATATTCCGAATTTTATTGACAATCTTTTTTGTTGGCAGGTACGCCGATTGCGGTGTTTCGGTGAAACACTAATTATCTTCCAATTTCTGAAATGATAAATATTTTCTTGTAATGGTTTTACCACAATTTCCACCAAGGTTTTTCTATTCGGTGGACAGGTTGAGTGATTTCTCGGGGGGTATGCTGTTTATGTGTTTGCGTTCGGGTCGGGTCTTCCATTTCTATGATCAACACTTTTGAAGTAGGATGAGCAAAAAGCGAATCGGAAAAACCCATACGTCGTGAAATTCGCATTGTTCCATCGGCAAGCATTTCTTCGGTGGTAATTCCCGCCTCTTGCGGAAGCGGTTCGCCAAAGTCTTCCAATAGTTCAAAATTCTGAATATTGAGACCACGTTTTTTTTCCGGCGCATACAAATACAAAGCACAAGTTCCCGAAACACTCTCAATCATGTAACCGAAAATAGTGATATTAAACAGCGAAGCGCATGCCGTACACTTTTCCTGATCGAGAATCATCACCATTTCCC
>JAIRLW010000091.1 GCA_031259095.1 Planctomycetaceae bacterium
CTTAATTCCGGTAACGTATCAATAATTTTGACGCTTTCCGCGCTTAATGTAACTATTCGTTTTATTAAATTCACGATGTATTCGGGATCATTGTGTTCGGTACGCCAATCGTTGGGATCATTGGTGATGCCGCTTTCTTTGTGAGTTGAAATTTGGTAACGATCCAAAATTCAATCCAACGTCGATTTGCTGTTGACAATATATTGTTGAGCGTCTTCGGGAATATATTCAAGCATTAAAGTTCTTCTTCGCATAAGCCATTCGTACCAACCAAACGATAATATTTTTTTGCATCAATTAAATCTTTTTTGTCTTGTAAATGCGTCAATAATTTATGTTGTTTGCAAAAATTCGGTGATGTATTTTATTTCATTTTCATTGAGATTGTAATGTTGAAAAACGATCTGATTGATTCCGGTAATTGAATTGACTGTACGTGTTTTAATAAAGTTGTCTGTTAATGTTACTAATCCGTTTTTTTCACGGTCTGACAAGATGGGAATCGGTAATTCTTCCAGATTTCCACGTAATACTTTGATCGTATCGAATTTTTTTCGATAGACAAACCGCATCACCTCCGAATTGAGAACCGCAACTAACGCCTTCATCGGATAATTCGGAACATCGGGAATCAGAATATTGGCGCTGTTAAGCGTCAACCGTTTTTGATTATCATAGGCAAAAACAATATCTTTACAAATGAAACGATAAATTAATTTTTCTTCCGCCCGATAAAAATTTTCTTTGGCAACCTGTTGAAATTGTTCCGGCACAAAAATAATATATTCTTTGCTCGGGTTCAGGACAAACGGCGCAACATCTTTTCCGCGAAAAACTGGTTCACTCCCCGGTTTGGGTGATGTTAAAATATGTTTTTCATTGTTGCCCGTAACAATTCCAAGAGCAAATTGCGCACAGTTTTTTAACGTTGTTTGCGGAAACGAATCAATTTTTTCTAAAAGGCAACGGTCATTGTTTGTTTGATGAACTGCAAAAACCTGTTTTGCGTTCTGTTTTTGCTTCGGCGTTTTGTTGCAATAATCAAGCCGGATAACAGGCGTAAAAACTCCGCTGAAAACACGTCCTAAATTAATAACATTCAAAACTTGTGTTGTATCACAAAGATGTTGACGAATGTCTTCATGAACTTTGATATTCAAAATTGCTTCCGGTAACAAAAAAGAAACATATCCGCCTTGCTTGGCAAATCGGCTTGCTTGTATCAGAAAATAAGAAAACGTTTCACCGGAAATAATTTGCGGAAACTGTTTTATTAAAGATGTTTTCCGTTGCGGATTGAGATGTCCGCCCCAAGGCGGATTGGTCATCACCAAGTCAAAATAATTTTCCGGAACTTTTGTATTGTGTGTTTCTAACAGCGTTGTTTTATGAAAATCCGATAACGTATCCGCACAATAAATCTTCGGCTCAAAAATTTTATCTGGAAATTTACGCAAGAGATTTAAACGGCAAAGGCGTACTGCAAACGGATCCAAGTCAATTCCGTACAATAAATTGGGATCGTCAACAACATTGGCCGCTTCCAGTAAGAATTGACCGGTTCCACATGCCGGATCAAGAATAGAGCTTTGTGCTGTTGAATATTCCTTGACGATTTCCCGAACAATGGACGACGGCGTGTAGTAAGAACCTGCCGCTGCTTTTTGTCCTTCTGTCAGAAGTGATTGATAAAGCAGTCCAAAAACATCGCCGTCGGTAATCTCCAATGGATGTTTCATAAACCAATCATCATGTTGTTTCGGAATATTGCCGATTTCTTGACGCCATGATTCCAATTCGCGCTGAAAAACCGGATTATTTTTGAGTTCGGCGCTATTGGAAGTAACAAGATACAATGCACTTGAAAGATCAATATGATTTTTTGAAACGTAATCGACATAGAGATCAATTTTGTGTAATGACACTTCATCATTGGAATATTCTTCCGGTTTAAATTGTCGTTGCGATTGCCGTTTGTTGGCTCTGGAACGCAATTTTTTATTGTGTTCCTTTTCCGACACGCCAAGCCGCCGCCAATTACGTAACGTCGCATCCGAGATGCCGATCTCATCGGAGAGGTTCTCTTTGTTAGATGAAACCGTTTCAAAAAACGTTTGAGTATTATGACGGATTGACATAACTCTTTCCTATTTTTTATCTGTTTTCTGTTTTCTTAATTTGTTAATTCTGAAAATTCCGGCAATTCGATCTAGTCTTACTGAACTATTGGTACCTATTCAAGCCGGTGAGTACACCAACCAACGTTTTAGCGAAATGTTGGCTGCCTTATGATTTCCACTGAATAATTACAAAAACATATTTGAATTTTTAAAAGTATCTTTAATGTTTACAACCTGATCCGATTGCGAAAAACAAAGCGGATAAAAGAACTGTTGCTCTATAATTTACGTGATATAACCTTGTTCTTCCATAAGTCCGCAGAAGTTTGCGTAAAGGTCTGAATACTGAGCAACACGGTCTGAATTGGGAAAAAACATGGCTTCGGTACTGAGCATTGTTTCGGCGGTGTCTTCGAGCGAATTGAAAACTCCTCCCATTGCCGCCATCATTGCGGCGCCGAATGCGGCGCCGCCGCGTCCAACCATTCGGCGATTGACCCGCCCCGTAACATCCGCACGGCACTGCATCCAGGAATCACTCGAACTCCATTCCCCACTCGAATAGATATCGCCCTGATTCTCCTTAATTTCAGCAAGTTTGTTCAGCTTCTGATAACAATACCGCTCAAACATTGCGGTTCCTTGTAAACAAGATGCGAATTGTACGGTTTGATTATCTGTTGCCGGCGAAATGAAACCTTCGGCGCTGCCGGAAACAAACGGAAATGTTTCACCTTTTCGGACATTGGGATAAGCGAGATAAGTTGTCGGCAATAATGTTTGCGCCGATTTTTCAAGTTCTTGAAACGTTTTTTCGGAAAACCAACCGTTGATCCATTCGGCGCCGGTTTTACTTTCTACAGAGAAAAACCAAGCGTGATCCAACAATTTGAATATTTGAATTTGTCCCATTGTATCGTGAATCATTTTCGGAGAAATACCGCTTATTGTCATTCCATTGTGTAGGACAGTATTGAAATCACCAAGTTTACGTGCGCCGGACGCGAGAAATTGTGCGGTTGCAGAGGTTGTCCCCATGATAACGGTCATACCAACCGGCAATCCGGCGGACGACGACGCGTTTTGTGAAACGGTTCCGATTTTTTCACCGAGCGGAACCAATCGCGGCAAGCGTTCCCGAACTCCGAGATGCATATCATAATCAAGCCAGTCGGGCCAACATTCGTCGATCATATCGCAACCGGTTTTCATTGCCAACGAATATTCCGTAACATCCGGTATTCCTTTGAGTTTCCCGATAATATAATCGGCTTGATGAACAAAGTAGGCATTTTCGTAGATTTCCGGCTGATTTTCTTTGATCCACGCGATTTTGGCAAGCGGCGACACTGCCTGAAATTGAAATCCCATTTTGGTGCAATGTTCCTGACCGTGATAATTCAGACTTTTGACATAATCGATTCCGCGTGAATCTTCGGCTAAGATTGCGGGAAAGAGGGAATTTCCTTTGCGGTCAACAGTCAAAATGGCGCCGGGATCGCTGCAAACGGCAATTGCTTTTAATTGAGCGGGGCTGGCAACTTGGGAGCGAAGTTGGTTAATCATCTGCCCCAATGCCTGACGGGTTGCGTCCCACCAGATTTCAGGATTTAATTCCAGTTGTCCTTTGGCAGTATTGGGGGAACTGGTTACGGCGTAAGGAGACTTTGTTTCGGCGAGAATAGTTCCTCGTTCAGTTACAGCAGAAACACGAGTACTGTCGGCAGCAAGGTGAACACCAATAAACACCGCATCGTGAGTAGGTATTTGGCTCATAATTAACAAAAAGGAGAAGTCTATGAAATGAAAAAATATTCTCAAAAAAATATTTCCCAAATTACAACCCCTATAGTTTAACGACTTCTCTACCTTATGCCAAGATGTAAACGGCAATTACTGAAAAGAACCTCAATAATTCGTTTTTTAACCACAACGTTTG
>JAIRLW010000150.1 GCA_031259095.1 Planctomycetaceae bacterium
CGGTTAATAAAGTATCGTCCATTCGGGTAGGGTGAAACAATCAGAAAAACTCCCGGAAATCTCTAAAAATTCGTTTTTAATCGCAGAATTATTTGTCCCAATTTGTCTCTAATGTTCCCAATATCCCTAAAATCCGGGACATTAGGGACGATAGGGACAAGTGGGACGAATGATTTTTAAATTAAATTTGTGTCTAGGAAAAAGGATTTTTAGAGATTCCCATCTGTTAAATTTTGACTTTGAATTTCAAATCATACCCGCTGTTCCCGTTCCAGAGTTTATATCCTTTCCAAAGCGTCGGATGCTTGCGCCCCGGAACCCGAACCCATCAACGCCGAACCAGCAGAACCGTGAATCTCTGAACAGAACTTGTTCCAACAGTTCGACATATACCGCCCCTGTGTCTGCATTCGGGTTCCGTCGGCAAACGGTGTATTCTATCGCACAGTGGTCGAATTGGTCGCACTTCGCATTTCGAGTTTGCCGACCGCCCATACCTTGCGCCGAAACCGGATACGAACCTTTTGCCCAACAGCACAAATCAAGGTCGTGAATACTGTTGTCGAGGAACAGCGAACCATTCGTCCACTTAAAACAGCCGGGATTCCGTAACTGATATTGCGGCAACGTTTCGCCTTCCTTTTTCGGTACGCCGAAAGTTCAATAACCAACGGTATCGTCGCAGCGTGCGAGAGTTTCGCCGGCAACTAACTTTCTATCGACTCGGAACGATTATCGAAAGAATCCAACGCCGTAACGCTTGCGGTCAACTCTTTACCTTCCGGCAATTTTTCAAACTTCACCGATAACGTTTTCGGCGTTTCACTGTTAAGATAAAATACCGAAAACTTCCGATAGGATGCAACCGTTTTATCGCCGTCCTTCAATTCGACAAGGTATCGGAATACGTTCTCGTTGTCAGTTGCTTGCGGAAACGATACCGTGTATGACGTTCCGTCCGCAACAACGGTCGGTTTCGCGTCAACGGCAAACTTCGGCGCAGGTTTGCCGTCCCGTTTCGCATAGTTTTTATTCTTCCAATTAACATTCCAACGCGGCAGAATCTCTTCGTTGCGAACAGCGTCCCAACGTTCAATTTCAAAAACCTCGCTGGATTTCACGTTGACAATAAATCCTTCCTGAACGTTGCCGGGTTGTTCGTTGCCGGGCAAATATCCGCCCTTCCCGGCATCAACCTCGTTCTGTTCAAGACAAGCATAAGCGACGCTGCCGTCATTGATTGACGTAAACGTATCCTGCCAAATCATACGCGGATCGCCAATCGGAGTATGCGTGTGTCCGCTGAAAAATACCGTCTGCGGATACTCATGCAGAAACGGATAAAAGTTTGCTGTCCCCCAACTCTTCGAACCGTAACAAGTATTTCGCGGCGGAATATGCGCAAAACAAAAAATCGGTTTGTCCGGATATTTCGCAGCCGCTTCCGCCAACTTATCGGAAAGAAACTTCTGCGAATCGGCATTATAAGAATTTTCGCCGCCGCCGTTTATACTGACAGTAATAAAAGGAAAACCCTTGACGTCAATAAACTGATGCAACGGCTGCTTACAAAAATCAGTATAATTTTTTGTGCTGTCGCCGTTATTTTCCTTATTGTAATACTCGTGGTTTCCCATCATATAAACAACTCGTTGCGATTCCGGCACAACATCCTTGTCGCCGAAAACGGAAACGAGTTGGCGGTATTGCGCCGCCTGTCCGTTGTTCGTTAAATCGCCGACAACAAAAATCGCGTCCAAATTTCCTTTGGCAATAAAGTTTTTCAGCGTCCGCGAAACCTTTTGGACGCAGCCGTTATTGCCGCCGCTAAAATGAATATCGGAAATCACGGCAAATCGAGGCAACATGCTTTCCGCACCGTCGGCAATGTTCAATCCCATCAACAAAGGCGCTGCAACAGTGGTTTTCAAAAAATTACGTCTTTTCATAATTGTTTTCTCCTGTATTGTTTCATTGAGTGGAGGAAGGTGAATGTTTGGGCGTTGGCAGGATTTCTGCCCAAACGACTAAACAGTTTCAATGTATAGTTTCTTGTTTTGGCGTCGTCAATAGGAGAGGGAAATGATTTGAGTTTTTCTCTAACTCTATTTACGCTGTATTGCTCTTTTTAATTTTTTTCTATAGTCTGTCAATTGGGATATTTTTACAAATATACGTTAAAATTTGTAATATTTCAGTTTTCAGTGGAATTTTTGTTTTTTGTTAATTGCTCTACTTTGAACTGTTCCAAATTATCTTTTTTTATTTGTCCCGCAGGGACGAAACTTTATTAACCGTAGGCTTTAGCCTACGGTTAATTCAAAGTCTCTTTAGTCTCTATCGTCCCCAATGTCCCTATAAAATATTATGTAAAGAGACCTTAGGGACAAATGAGACCTTAGAGACCATGACGCTTCATAAAATTCTGTGACTAAAAATGAATAAATTCCCTATTGAAACAATGATTTAAAATCAATTGATTTTTCGTTTGATGTTGGCGCATCCGTTGGCGCGGTTTCTTTAATTTCCGAAACGAATTGTGCGGCGCCGACCGAGCCGGTATTCGCACGAACGGGAAACGGTAACAATCGGACAGGACGTTCATGCCGATTTCGCGGTTCGGTTGGTTCTTTGTCGGTTTGATTTTCCAAGAGCATCGTATTTAGTTCATTGGAGATGGTTTGTTGAAATTCCGCAAGTTCCCGAAATAATTCTACGTAAGTCGGCAATACGGTTTTAATTTCAGTTTCAACAAATCCTGCCGCTTGTTTAATTTGTCGTCCGGCGTCTTTACTTTGTTCCGCCGCCAGTTCGATTTTTTCCGCCGCTTTGGTAATTCGTTTCACTGCCGCTTCAATTTGCGCCGGAAGCGAATAATTGTTCAAAAACACCGGATACGGCGAAGCGGAACGGTTTGATGGTTCTTTCAACGAAACCGATTGAGTTGTTACTGTAATAATTTCATCGAATAATTCGTCAAGACTTGTCGTTTGATTTTGCGCAACAAAATCAGATTGCGAAAAATCCGTAAATTGATTCAATGTTACGCGAACAACACGCGAAGAATCCCATTCGTTATAGGAAAGCGGTTTTTGTTGATTGTTGGAATGATGCTGGTCAAGAACGTCATTTTGGCACGTCATTTCACGTGTGAGAAATTCCCGATAAGGCGTGCCGAAACCGTTTTCGGAATTTTGTTCCGTATTAATCCAGTTCAACAGGATAACGTTACCGGTTACCGGATCGGGATATGAAACTTTTCCGGTTATTTCCGGTACGGAATCGGTTGTTTGATAGGCATAGTTTGGTTCCTTACGGACAAAGGGCGGTCGTCCTTCAAGAACTTCCGCCCCATATTTTTCCAGTGTTTCCTTGTCCATTTCGGATTCCTCTAAGCAGTTTTTCCGGTTTAAATCAACAATAATTTCATCAGAAACCAATTCATTATTGAACGTATCGTCTGTTTCCAGCGACGTAACAGAACATATTGCAACCGAATCTATTGTAATAGATTCGGTTGCAACAGATTCTAGTACAATAATCTCTTCTGTAGCAACATCATGACCTTCCAACATTTCCGTTTCATTCGTAATCGTTTCATCGACAGCTGTTTCACTGATAACTGTTTCGTTACGGAAAGAATTTGAAAAATATACAGAAATAAACGTTGGATAAAACGAATGATTGCCAATCCAGCTTTTACCTGAATCAAAACGGCGGAACGTCAAAAAAACAAATACCGTGAATAAAGGACAATAAAATTGTTCCGATGCTTCGGCAATACGTACTGAACCGGTTGAAACAATTATTCTCCGCCGATATGTTCGTGTGGATTTTTTTCCGACTCGTTGCCGGCGGCGCGGATAAATTCGTTTTAATTGACGGCGAACCGTGTTTTGTTCAATCTTTTCATTTTCATTAGTTACCGTATTTTTATGAATTACCGCGAAATTTGTTTCGGTATTTTCCTCAATATCGCTTTCCGTATTATTATTATTATTATTATTATTATTATTATTTGTTTGATCCGCTTCAATATTTTCGGCAACAATTTTTTCTATATCTTTATCAGTTACCGTTTGATCTGTTTCGACATTTTCGATAATATTAACATTAATATCAACATTAACATCATTAATATTTTTTTCCGTTTCTTCCGTAACGTCATTTTTATCTATAACATTATCCGCTGCAGCATCAATCGCTTCGATATTTTCGGCAACAATTTTTTCTACACTATTTTCTGTTGCGTCAAAAACTGCTTCGACATTTTCAACAACATTTTTTTCCGCAACCGCTTCCGCAACAACTTCAATCGCGTCGTTCAACTCCTCACTGATCGGCAATTCCCGCAAACGCGGAAAAATATCGGAAGAAAAGAACATTTCATTGTCTGATTCATCATAAAAATCAAGCGGATTCTCTTCAATTTCTATTATATGTTCCGAAACGTCAGAAATTTCTGAAGTTTTTGAACAATCATTATTCCGTACATTATTTAGTTGCGGGACAATCGGCAATAATTTTGTTTCATTTATGTCCGGTTCGGTTTTATCTGTTTCCGATACAATCGGTTCGGAAGAATCGTCTTCCCAGTGGTCGTCTTCGGGATACGGCGGTTTGTATTCATTCGGAGAACGGAAACGGATAATGGCGACTTCGTCGTTTTCGACCGGTTCGGCGTCGTTTAATGTACCGAATTCAACAGCGGAGTCGAATGTTTTCGGCTGGAAGGTTGCTTTTTTTCGCGCAACAATTTCATCAATGTGTTCGGCGGGAAACGGTGTAACGGTTTCGGAAATCAATTCTGCCGATTTTATTTCCGTGTGTCCCGTAATTTGTTGAAGACGCGTCCAGGTATGGAGGACAAGATGTTCATCGATTGGGCGTACAATTCGTTCGGCTGCAAGTTGTAGAGTCATATCGCAAAGTTGGTTGATGGAACGGGGCAGTCCTTCCGTCAACTGAAAAATTTGCTGTTTGGCATTTTCGGTAAAAATTGGTTCGGAATATCTGATGTGCGGCGAGTCGATTCTTCGTCCTTCGCCATTGGCGGAATTTCCAATCCATTCGGTCAAACCAAACGCCGATGTCGGAGTATTATGGTCATTTTTGCCGGACACCTCCGTTTGCCATGCAATATATTGTTTGGTTTCTTCGCGGGAAAGAGTTTCGAGGTAGGAACGGCAAACGACACGTTGATTGAAAGCAATCAGGCAAGGATCGGTTAATTTTTCTTCAAATTCAACAGTTCCAGCCAAAACGACCCGAAAAAATGGTGTAGAACCGTTATCGCAATTCATCAGCAACCGAATTTCCTCAAGAACCGATGAACTAAGGAATTGCGACTCGTCAATCAAAATAACGCACGATTCTTCTTGGCGCGCGAAATTGAGTAGTTGCAATCGGAGTTCGGTTTCATCGTTGCCGGAAAACGGAAGTTGTAAATCATAAAGGAGTTGCTGAAAAAACGATTTTGGCGATTCCAGACGTCCGTTGGCGATTATGGAAACGTTGTGATTTGTTTCCAGCGAATTGCGAAGCATCCGAAGTAACAGCGTTTTCCCTGTGCCGGAAGCGCCGAAAAGCAACGCGATACCGTTACCGTGTCGAACGGTTTGTTCGATGGATTGGCGTGCTTCTTCCATTACTTCGGTGGAAAAATACGATTCCGTATCGGGAACAGCCAAAAACGGTCGGCGTTTCAGACCGAAAAAAGTCTCGTACATGGAAAACAAATGTTAAAATACGAAAAACAGGCAAATTTTTTTACCGGATTATTGATCTTGTATGACTTTATCGTCGGAACTTCCGGCAGAGATACAGAGACATACTCAACCCTATTTGTCGGCATTTCCCCTATTCTCCCTCCAATCAGTTTTTTCAGACCGCAGATTTTACCATGAGAAGTGGATTGAGGCAGTTATTTCAAGGTAGATGATGTTTCGTCGAAATTTTTTAGTTAATAGCATCGGCGATAGCTGACTTGTCTCGGTGAACGGCAGGAAATAGCCCAACGGCAGGCAGTCCGCACACAGGGAACGGCAATGCAACTGTGTGTGAAAGCCTTCGGTGAAATGAAAAAAAATTGTCTTAGGTTGACCTAAATTAACAACCAACTGGTGAACGCTAGGAAAAAATTCCCGAATAATTACAAATTTCATAAAATAAAAATCAATTCTGCTTGTTTTAAAGATATAATGGGAACTTCTAAAAACCCCCTTGTGATTA
>JAIRLW010000151.1 GCA_031259095.1 Planctomycetaceae bacterium
CCAAGCGGGATTGCCGCGTACAGCCAACCGATTTGCCAACCGGGCATTTCAAGAATGCGTCCCGCGTAACCGCCAAGCGCACCTGCCCAACTGCCCCAAATGGCAAACTGCAAAAAATACGCAACACAAAGTCTGGGATAAACAAACGCAACACTTTTCGATTCTGTCATAGTTAATTCTCCAAAAAAATAGGAATCTTGAAATCTAAACCTAACGCGGCGCCGCCGCAACAAAAAAACAAAAATATTTCTTTACTTTAACAAAAATTCACCTCAAGGCAATTTCTAAAAACCGGTAAATGATTTATTTTAATCCATCGACTTCAGTCGAAAAAATAGGTTTCTCTTAAAAAAATTATTTGTCCCACCTCCCATTAGTCTCTGTCGTCTCCAATGTCCCTAAAAATTCCGGTAGAGAGACGTTAGGGACCAATGAGAAAAAAGAACAAATAGCGGTTACACCACACGCGGGGATTCATTTTATCGAAAATTGAAAAACAAGTCTATACCGGTTTCCGCCGCCGATAAAAAGGTTGTTTACCTTTAGGCAACTTCTAAAAATTCATTTTTTGATCGACCGAAATCGACTGAAACCGACTGAAACCGATTTTAATCGATTTCGGTCGATTTTAGTTTTGTGAAGAAATAAGTTTTTAGAAGTTCTCTTTATTTAATCTTTATTTAATATTTAAGTTTTGACCATCTGGCTTCTTTTTCGGTGAAGGCTTTCTTTCGTTTATCGATAAAGTGGAACACGGTTGAACCTAATTTCGCTTCACTACTGGTAAAAATTTCAGTAATGGTCATTTCGGTTTTTGATTCATTATTATCTTTTTTGACCGTTTTTGTTGCCGGATAATGGACAATTTCAAAGTTGGCTTCCAATGTTTCGTCTGCATTTTTTTCCAGCAAAGCATTGCGGATTTTCTCGGCAATTCCCTGACTTAATGGATCGTTGTTCGGAATGGCAAAAAGAACCGCAAGATGTGTTCGCATCCATTTATTGTTTGCAAACACTTTGGGCATATCAAATCTCGGATCAAGTTCGGCGGGGGCGATCATAACGAGGGTTTTGGTGAACCGGTCGGAATCTTTATCTTTCCAATCCTGTGCCGTCCAGTACGCCGCCAATGCCGCACCGCGTCCAACTCCAACGACCGCCAAACGGTACAGATTGACCATTCCTTCAACATGAACACGTTCTAAAATTTCGCGCAAGAGCGGCAAATCAAATTTTGCCATTCCGACATAGTCTTCAGGTTGAAATTCTTCCGCGAGATAGTCAACTATTTTTGGTTTTAGTCCACGTCCGAAGCCGCTGAAATTTTGCTGTTTGGTAACAATTTGCGTTTCAACTTGCGTCGGAATAAGTTCAATACGTTGCGTGCTTTTGCCATGCCCACGTAAATCGGCAGCAAGAACGGCATAACCGTTGTTTGTCAAGAGTTTAATGAGCGGAGTGAAATCTTGACGACTTCCCTTGTCGCCGTGCAACAGAAGAACCGGAACCGTTTCTTTGTCGGCATTGCCATAATAATAGGTTGCGGCGAGCCGAACCTTATCTTGGGTTAAAAACATTTCGCCTTCCAAATCTTGCGTCCGACCTTTTTTAGGCGATTCTTTTTTGTTTTTTTCTTTAACCGCAGGACGTTCACCCGATTTTTCGGCATCCTGACTCAAAAGCGGCGATGCCGGAAAAAGAAACATCAACAACACTATCGGCAACAAAACAACTGAAAATCGTTTGCAAAACTGAGTAAACATGCGCATCTCCAGAAAAGGGGGCAATGAACATGGGAAAATAAACAGCGTTTCATTGTATCGAGAACAGGAGCGGGTTTCAAGTACGGTTTAATAATCAAAAGGTAAACGGGAGAAATCGCATTCTGTGTAGGTGATGAGTTCAAAAATGATGATGTTAGTTTTGGGGTGGAGTTTCGTTTTGGGCTGATTATTCATGAACAATTATCCACCAAAATGTGAAACAATCAGAAAAATTAATTTTTCGAGATACCCGATATTGAGTATTCAAAATTGAAAATCTTGAAATGATCGAGTGTTAAGCAAAAGCCGAAAAACGGTTTTGAGAGATTGAATTCAAAGGCATCGAACTTTGAGCCTGATACGCTGAACTTTGTTGAGTCGATTTTGTTAGTCCGGCAGCAAAAGATTTCACCACAGAGAATAAACCGGAATCTGTAACCGTTTTATCTGATTCATTGGAGTTATCAGAGTTATCAGAGTTATCAGAATCCGGTTGATGGGTTGACGTTGATGATGTCGCTTGACTTTCAACTGCCAACGGTGAAGACGGTGAAGTTTTATTTTCTTGGTTGCCGTTTACTGCCGAATAATTTTGTTTTGCGAGTTCGGCGCGGGCTTGGGCTTCTTTTTGCCGAGCGGCAGCGGCAACTTTTTGATCCTGACCAGACGGCTCCGCCGGAGCAAGCGCTGCGGCAACAACTGTTTGCATTTTCCGAATGGTTGCTTCGGGATCGCCGCTCACTTCGCTGGTGTCAATTCCAACTTCACCGCCAACCGCATACGATTTGCCGTCGGGACCGGTTTGATAAGTATAAGTCGGACCTCCAGTTACATAAGGACCTCCCGCCGCAACATGAGCCGCTTCATGAACACGAACTTCCTGATCACGCGCTTTGAGTTCCTGAACCTGTTGTTGTTCCTCCGGCGTTAATTCCGTTTCGCCCAAACCGTTTTTGGTTGATGTTGTTTCAGCCGTTTGCAATGAATCCTCACGAGTTTGAATCGCTATGGAATCATCGGAATCGGAACTTTTTAACTCGTTATTAGTTGCTTCAAGATTTCCGGCTCTTTTATCATTCGTTTCGGTTTCATACTGTTTCTGAACATCCGACGAAAGATCAAGAATATCACCAGACTCGGATTTCGGTTTTCCAAAATCCGGATCGTAAACTTTGATACCGTTTTGACTCGATTCCGTTTTCTGATTTTCAACAACATTACCCTGAGCCGAAACACGATCAACATAAACGTTTCGGTTGATAGAATAACTGGAAAACGCAGAAGTTATTAACGGCTGAAAATAACTCATCGAAAACAATGACCGTATTAGTTAAAGTTAGTTAAAATACGAACCGAACCATCTTTTTTCTTTTTTCACAGTAGGCAACTTCTAAAAACTTGTTTCTTGATCGACCGAAATCGATTAAATTCGACTAAGATCGATTTCGGTCGAAGTTTTTAGAAGTTATCAATAGGATTTATAAGCAAATTATATCTCTCAATATCAGCGACTTCAACTGAAATGACTTAAAAAAAAGTTAAAATAGATAAATTTTCACCATTCCCAAGTACAGATATATCAATGATACCGAATAATCGGGTAAAAATATCGTTGGCGATTAAATCTTAATTTTTCTTAATACGTATGCCGTTCACGCCGGTCCCAAACATAACGCCAGCACGTGAATATTAGGAAAATCTGTTTTCTTCCTTCTATTCCGAATGATTGGTACGATACTGTTCTAAACAGTTCGGTTTGTCGATAGGCATTAGCGGAGGACGTTGAATAATTCGGGTATATTTTCGATTCTGTTCCGTTTATGGAATCACAACACGATCTGACAAATCTGATTCCGAAAGGTCTTGGATCCTATTGGTTCTTTTTTCTCAGCGGCAGTATGTTCATTGCGTTGCTGGAGTTTGCCTACTTTAAAATGCCGGTACTCACTGAATTACTTGGCGTTAAAACAATTCCGCCGCTTGATGTTACTTTACGTGGAAGTCTGTTGAATTGGGGCTTTTCGGTTTTGCTTCTGATAACCGCAGTGGTTTCGTTGATTAATTTTCAACTCGGTTTGAAATATAAAGACCCAAGAGGACGCGTTAATACTTGGTTTTGGACGGCGGTCGTGTTAATTTTTCTTAGTTTGGATGTTCAGGTTGCGGTTCGTGAAACAATTAGCGATGTCCTCTCCGCTGCAAGCGGAACCTCCTTGTATCGGGATGGAACGGTTTGGTGGTTAATTCTTTACAGTTTTTTTTTCGGCGTGCTGGGAACGAGAATCCTTTTAGATATGATGGTTTACGCTCCATCATTAGGGTTGTATTTGCTGGCGGTTTCAGGAATGGTTACCGGATTCCTTGTTGAAATCGGTTTGATTCCGATTTTTGAAGATTCCGTACAAAATATTATTTTGCAAACGGCAATTCCGCCGAGTATTGCGTTGATTTTTTTTCTTGCGGTAACTCTTTTTGCTCGCCGCCAAATTTTCCGAGATTCCGAAGTTGCTCTGCGTTGGTTCGCCAAAATCTGGCAACATGCGTCCATTGCTCCGGCAACCCAAACACTGTCGGTAACACCACCACCATCATCATCATCAAAATCTTCACCGTCGCCGAAAAACCAATCCGTTTCAGAATCTCAATCAACATCAACATCACAATCTGAATCCGTTTCAGACTCTAAACCAATGACAGACTCAAAACCCGCTTCAACCGCCAACACTGCTTCGGGAACATTGTCTGCCACAGAGCGTCCGCTGGTTCAAAAAACAAACGAAATTGTTCCGTTCAAACCAACAACTGAAAAAGACAATGATTTCGAGTTAGCGGATACCGCTTAGTGTTTTGTTCATCTTAAAAATTGGTCAGTTAGGCAATTTTATCAGGTAGGCAACCTTTTGCCGAAAGGTTGCAGGAATTCGTGATACATTGGCTATGAGAGTTTCCGTATTTGATGAAGGTGTTACTATGCGTCGTGTGTTAATTTTTGATACAACATTGCGGGAC
>JAIRLW010000290.1 GCA_031259095.1 Planctomycetaceae bacterium
AAGGGTGATAAATCGGAAGACGAGGATGATGATGGGAATGTTGAGACGGAATAACTGGATTGAGTAAACGACGGATTACGCTTGGGAATACCAAAATCTTCCGCAACCAATATCGAAAGATTGAGAATAACCGCTAAAACCGCTAAAATAATTGTTTTCCGTACTAATCTATCCAATGATTCGAAAAAAGGAAATTCCGATTTGTCTCTCAGGAAAAACAGGTTTTTAAAACGTGTCAACAGTTCCATGACAATTCATTCAAAAGCGGTGAATATACTGGCGACAGTCTGAGTTTCAGGTATGACCAAACGGTAACAGACCACAATGTTGTTAATAATTTAATGATACGAAACCAATTCCAATCTCGATACCGGTAACAGTATCATGATTAAAAGAATCAGGTTCTTTTTTCGTTTTTCGGAATATTGGCAGAATGACTGAAAAAAGAATCACGGTGTTGTTTTGACCGTGCCATTTCGTAAAGACGGAGCAATCGGAGCAATCGGATTTATTAGTGAAAAGTGGATAATGGATAGTGATCGGAAATTATTTGTCCCAATTGTCCCTTTATGTCCCTAATGTCCCGCACAAAGTTCCTGCTCCGAAAATTTCTGGGACATTAGGGACAATTGGGGACAAATGGAACTAAATGATCGTTAATCGCAATTTGTGTTTAGGAAAGTGGAATTTTTAGAGGTTTTCCCGATGTTCTTGAAATCAACAGGAAAAGTTATTTATTCGGCGCCGATGGCAGGTTACACGAACTATGCTCATCGGGAGCTGTTACGGATGTTCGGCGGAGTCGATTTAATCGCAACCGAAATGGTTTCTGCGCGTTCTTTTGTCGAGTTGGAACTGCGCGGTTCTGAATTACCGTCGCGGCTCTGGGGAGTCCGGGACGAACCGCTACCGCTTGCCGTACAAATTTGGGACAATAATCCCGATACACTTTCCCAATTAGCGCAACGTTTGGCGTTGGAATTTAGGGTGAGTGTTATTGATCTGAATTTCGGTTGTCCGGCAAAACAAATCGCCGGACGAAGCGGCAGCGGATCGTTTTTGTTGCAATTTCCCGACCGAATCGGCGATATTGTACGAAAAGTTGTCGAAGCCGCCAAACCGGTCCCTGTTACCGCAAAAATCCGGCTGGGCAGAACACGGGATACGATCAACGCTATTGATGTTGCGCAATCAATTGAAGATGCCGGAGCCGCAGGATTAACGGTTCATGGTCGAACAGCGTCGGAAATGTATCACGGCAAAGCCGATTGGGAAGAAATTGTTGCAATTAAACCAAAATTGAAATCAATTCCTCTCATTGGTAACGGCGATATCCGAACAGTTGACGATGCACTGTTTCGACTGAATCATTATCCTGTTGACGGCATGATGATTGGCCGCGGCGGTATTGACCGACCTTGGCTTTTCCGACAAATTGCTCAAGCGTTGCGGGGTGAACCGATTACACCGGAACCAACCGCGGCAGAACTTCGTAACATTATTGTAAAACATTACAATTTACTAAAACAACAATTCAGCGATCATACCGCATTAATCCTGATTCGCAAAACGGTTTGCCATTACACGGTGAATCGTCCCGGCGCGAGAGTTTTCCGCAACGCAATTTGTTCTGTTCAAGAACCGGCAATATTCTTTCGGCTTATTGACGATTTTTTTAGTAACAAATTGTCCGCCGATGACGAATGCCCCTAAAGGTACTGTCTATTTCAATTTTTCTGATTTCTCGCCAATAACCTTATTTTCAAACAAAACAATTTAGGCAACTTCTAAAAACTCATTAGACTTGTTTAATAACCGCAACGATGATATAATGCGATGATATAATGATGATATGGTAAAGGAAAAAGAGAACAGGCAACGGATACCAAAGCGGTTGTTTTTAAACGGCTGTACGGAGTCAAACCCGCTACATTTAATAAAATGTGGTCGATCCAGCAAAAGGAATACGATGCTTTGCACCCAAAAGGCGGTACACCTCCTAAACTGACCGAAGAGGAAAAAGTCTATAATAAAGAGTTTGCGGGCAGGCGTGTTGTGATTGAACATAGCAATGCCAAAATAGAAACATTCAAGAGCATGGCCTATCCTTACCGGGGACATGGTCGAAATCGGCATTCTCTGAGAATGACTTTGATTGGTGGTATCATAAACGGTGACAGACCGGTTGTGATGATTATTAAACAAGTCTAGTACTATATTTCCTTGTCCTGTTGGGCGGATGGTATTATTTTTTTTTATTTCTTTAATTTCCTTATTTGTAAAGGATTACGAAACTTAAATTCGCCTAAATCCATGTTTCAATATTTTAATCCGAATCTTTATGTTGACAGTGTTCTTGATTTGACTCCGAAGCGGCTTCAGCAGTATGCTCTCAAATCACTTTTACTTGATGTTGATTGTACTTTAAAAAATTACCGATCAGCCGATATTTCGCAGGAGATTTCATCATGGATTGAAATGATGAAAGACAATGGAATTGGTCTTTGTCTTCTTTCCAATGGTCGTCATGAACGTATTCGGTGTTTTGCCGAACAGGTACAACTGCCGTTTGTGGCGCTGGCAATGAAACCGTTACCGTTTGGTTGCCGCACAGCAATTCAAACGATGAACTTCGATAAAAAATCAACCGCTATTGTTGGCGATCAGGTGTTTGCCGATTTGCTTGCCGGAAAACTTGCAGGACTTTTTACGATTCTGGTTGCACCGATATTGCCGGAAGAAGAACCTTGGTTTACTCGAATAAAACGTCCTTTAGAACGAATGGTTCTTTACCCCAAACACATCCGATGCCGCGAATGCCCATACCTTCGAGATACATGGTGATCGCAAGTTGTTTTGTTTCTGGACTCGCATCGCAGCAACGTTTTTCTACAGTGTAGCGATAATGACGCCGTTGACACTTATATCGTTGCCTGCCATAGGCAAACCCATCTTTGCCGTGTTCGCTGCTGCCGCATCGGGGACAATCCATGGTTCGGTTCCTAAGGGAATGAAAATAAAAAATCAAAAAAATGAAAATTGTAGGGATTGGAATAATGAAATCAATAACAGTTTAGCAACACCTTATTCATTATCCACTATTAACTAACACAAGTCTGGTCTTGCTAAATTTTGGAAATCTGTTATTCTAAAAATCGCGTTTCAGTTGTTGGGCAATTTCTCCGTTTTCTTTTTCCACAATGTCCAGAAGAACTTTAAAAGCCGCCGAAGCAATTCGACAAATTGTCAGTATGGCAATCCTGACGGAAATTCAAGACCCCAGAGTAAGTGATGTTACCGTCGTGCGCGTCGAAGTTTCCGGCGATATGCAAACGGCAAAAGTTTTTGTCTCCGTGATGGGAGACGAAACGAAACAGAATCTTTGTATGAAAGGTTTGAAATCCAGCGCCGGATTTCTACAATCGAAAATCGCAAAACGTATCGACACACGATATATTCCTCATCTCAGTTTCGTTCTCGATCAAGGCGTTAAAAAACAACTCCTCGTTTCCAAAATTCTCGACGAAATCCTGCCTAAAGAGGACGAAACTCTGCCTAAAGATAAAGAGTGATTTGTGGTTTGGAATTTGGGAATAGCAGAAAATACAAACCGCAAATCTCCAATCCCAGACCCAAAATTACACATCCCAAACCCCCAATCCAAAACCACACATTTATGGCTGCAATTTCAAAAACTAAGAAAATCGAATCATTGTCAAAGATTCTTCAGAAACAACAAAAAAGTTTACCCAATCCGCCGGAACGCGCTGTTCTGACGCATTTGATTTATGCCGCTTTACTGGAAAATGCGGCGTTTGAACAAGCAGATTCGGCTTATACTGTTTTGGAAAATTATTTTATCGATTGGAATGAAATCCGCGTTTCAACGGTCAGCGAACTTGCAGATACTTTTCCGATGCTCCCCGATCCGCAAGCGGCAGGCGAACGTGTTCGACGTACCTTGCAAGGTGTTTTCGAAAAAACGTACATGTTCGATCTCGAAGAATTGCGTAAAAAAGGGAAAAATCTTGGACAATCGATTGAATTTCTTCAGTCAATTCCGGCATGTACGCGGTTTATGGTCGATTACACCACGCAAGTCGCGTTGGGCGGTCATGTGATTCCGTTGGACGAAGCGTCGCTCCGCATTTTCCGATTGCTCGACCTTGCCCAAGTCAACAAGGAAGGAACACGAGAAAATGTCGCCGGTTTGGAACGGGCTATTTCAAAAAAGAACAGTTTGACCTTTTCGTTGCAACTTCATCATTTCGCAGCCGGTTTTTACAACGATCCTGACTTGACCGAGTTGCGTTCGATCCTCAAAACGATTGATCCTGAAGCGGAAAACCGTTCATGGACTCCGCCGGTACTGACCATTTCCAAACCGGTTGTCAAAACGCCGGTAAAACCGCCGCTTCCACCATTGGCGGCAATACCTTTTGTCGCGACGGATGACGACGATTTCGATGAAGAACATGGCGGAACGGAAGCGGAATTTATTCCGGACGAAATGATTTATCAACACGATTTGCCGGTTTTTCCCGACAAAGCGAACGGTAAAAAAAATACTTCGTCATCCGGTGAAAAAAAGAAAACCGCCAAGCAGGAAAAAACATCTGCCAAAAAAAATTCCGACACGGTTTCTGTTACGCCGGTTCCTTCTCAACCGCTTCCTCAACCTTTGGAAATGGAAAAACAACCGGAACCGGTTCAGGAAAAAGTTGCGAAAAATGAGACCGATAAAAAGACAACTTCTAAAGACAATAAACCCGACACAAAAAACGAGACAAAGAACAAAGTAAACCCTGATACAAAATCTGTCGTCCAAACAGACTCAAAAACGGAAACGAAATCTGTTGCGAAAAAGGATACGAAAACGGAGAACAAAAAAGATTCCCCAACATCATCTTCGCCAAAACAAATTACAGAAAATAATCCTAAGAAGTTATCGTCTCCGTCTGAGGAAAAAAATACGGCAACCGTTAAATCAACAATAAAACAATTGTCAAAAAAGAAACCAAAATAAAATAATTTTTGTATCATTTCACTAGAATGCAGCATGATGAAAAAAACGAGAACATAGGTAAAATAAAAAATTCTGCGACTCTTCTTATGATTTAGGAGGAAGCAGTTAACATATTGAAATAATTCCAATTTTGTAGTTGTACAAAAGTAAAATTATAAAATAATACAATCTTGTAAAATCCATTAACCACTAATACAAAACAAAAGCAGAAGGAGAAAAAAATGGATCGAAAGATTACGCGAAGAGTGGCAATCGGAGCAACTATTAGTGTTCTGGCGGCAGGACCTTTTATTGTTAAATATTTCCGAAAACCAACACAATTACCTGAAGGAGATAATGCTAATAATTATACTAAGGAATATCATTATTATCTTCAACGAGTATCATTTCCGCGAGAGTATAAGGAATTTCAATTCCATCCTCTTTTACCTCCCGATAAAAAGGAAACCGTACTTCGTATTCATCGCCGCTATTGGCAGAATTTTACTCGAATTGACGAAGTAGAGTTTGACTATCAGTCGCGGACAATTCTCGACGGGAAGGTTGATAACAATATTTGGAGTATGGATGCTCATGTGTATGTAAAGTATGGTTACGGTATGGAGATAAAAGGTAAGAATGTTGAAGGTAAACCTATTCATTTTTACTTTAATATGAAGGGCGAAGTTACACCTGAAGTACGCGGTCAATCTGATCTGACAAGCATGATATATTCTTTTTTCTCTAGTTGCCAAGCAAGACCTGAACTGCTTCATTGGTACATTGATATATTAGAAGAAGGAGTAAAATTGCCGGACAATCCTTATTTAAAAGGTCATGGACTTTATGACGTCTTGCAACTAGACGGAGGGAAGAATAAAGAAATATTATATTACTATTCGCAAGAAACAGGAATGTTTGAAATGAGAATAGATAGAAAAATGACCGGGTCTGCTTTGAGATACCAATGTTTGGAATATGTTCCAGTATCGGGAGTGTGCTTGCCTACGCGTGAAGAATCTTATAACTTAGATAGAAATGCAAAATTTATTAACAAATATGCAAATTTTAAAGTCAAATTAGTTGATTAATTTCAAGTGCAGCAGGAACGTGTGGAACATCTCCAGCATGTGGAAATGTTGCTTGTACGAATGCAGGTTGTATAGCAGTAACTGCATGTACCAACGGCGCTGATAAGGAGTGTTGAGGTTCAAAAACATGCAACGATCATACCTGTCATATAACACCATGTACAAACAACGACTGTGTGTCTAATTCCGGTAAAGTGTAATAGATCAACGGAATTTTTATAAATAACCAACGAGTTGAAACTCAAGAGGTAAACCGCCTTATTTTTACCGGCTTTTAACAAAAATTCCGCTGATATGTTACAAATATTTTAGATCGAAGCGTAATAAGTATTCATATTGTTGAAGCAATAATATTATGAAGTCAATATTACGGTATCTTTAAAGATTGTATTTGCATGAAAGGACATTGTTGGTTACAAGTCTTAAAAATGCAAGGACATTTATACGATGCACATCCGTATTGTCCAAAAGGCAAAAAGCCCAAACAACATTGGCAATAAAAATTAAAGGAACAATCTTATGGCGATATTTCCGTTTCTTAAATCTTATGAAGAACTCCAATCGGAACTTTTGTGTTTGGGGCTTGACCTTCCGTTTTCGGACGATTATTCCGTGCTGGCGGAGCCGTTGAGTTTTTGTTATCGGAATAAGAAGTTGACGTTACCGAATCGTTTTGTGGTGCAGCCGATGGAGGGGTTTGATTCCGGTTTGAACGGCGAACCGACGGAACTTGGTTTTCGCCGTTATGAACGTTTTGCGGGGGGCGGAGCCGGATTGATTTGGTTTGAGGCAACCGCCGTACTTCCCGAAGCGCGTTCCAATTCGCAACAATTTTGGCTCAACGAAAAAAGCGTCGACCGATTCGCGGCGTTAGAAGAAAAAACCCGATCAACCGCGAAAAAACGTTTTGGTCACGAGATCGTTTCTGTACTTCAATTGACTCATTCCGGTCGTTACAGTAAACCGGTTCACGGCGTTCGTTCTCCGGTGATTGCGCAACACAGTGGTGTTTTGGACGCGGCTCATCAGATTCCGGCTGATTATCCGTTGATCACGGATGAAGAACTGGACCGTCTTCAGGATGCTTATGTTACAGCGGCAAAATGGGCGGCGAAATGCGGATTTGACGGAGTTGATATTAAAAGTTGTCACGGATATTTGCTCAACGAATTACTCGGAGCCTATACGCGCGACGGAAAATATGGAGGTTCGTTTGAAAACCGAACCCGATTTCTTCGTGAAACATTAATACAGATTCGGGATGAAGTTCCGACTATTTTTATTACGTCGCGGCTTAGCGTTTACGACGCGGTCAAATATCCTTGGGGATTTGGAGTGGATCGGGAAAATTACAAAAAGTGGGATTTGACCGAATCCAAACAACTTGTTGCAATACTTCGTGAAATCGGCGTACCGTTGCTTGACATTACCATCGGCAATCCCTATTTTAATCCTCATTTCAATCGTCCTTACGCCAAACCGATTCGTGGCGGGATTGCTTATGAGGAACATCCGTTGATTGGCGTTGCCCGTTTTGTGAATATTGTTCGAGAAATTCAGCAATCGCAACCGGATTTGCCTATGGTTGGAGCAGGAACAGCGTGGTTGCGGCATCTGGTACCGAAGGTGGCGGCAGGAATTGTGAAAAACGGTTGGGCGTCACTTTTTGGGCAAGGGCGAAACAGTTTTGCGTATCCCGATTCGCCGTACGATATTTTGCATCAAGGAGAAATGAATTTGAAACAAGTTTGCCTTGCTTGCAGTGGTTGCACTGATCTTATGCGTGCGGAATCGTCAACAGGTTGTGTTGTGCGTGATCGAGATTATTATCGGCTTCCGTAAAAAAAAAATCGTTTCAAATTTTTTGAAGAAATAATTGTTTATGGCAAAGAATCTTTCTAAAGACTTGGGCGATTAAAAATAAAGTAATATTTCATTGGCATTTTTTTTGCAATCTATCTCTTTTATCCTAAAAAATCAGTATAAGAAATTCCGCTGAAATAGTACAAAATATAGAAGTTTCCAATAAACAGTTATTCCTCGAATTGTCCCGCGATTGTTTGACCGCAGAACCGGCAACATGATTCATTGTCAATATTATATTCGTCAACCCGATAACGTTGACGCGAAATAACCGTCTGACGGCATTGCGGACAATAAGTTGTTTGACCAGCCGGATCGTCGATATTTCCTGTGTAAACAAAACGAAGTCCCGCCGAAATTGCAATTTCACGCGCCCGAAACAATGTTTGCACCGGAGTTGACGACAAGGTGGTCAGTTGGTATGCCGGATGGAATGCGGAAAAATGAATTGGCGTTTCCGCGCCAAGATTACGAACCAACCAACGCGAAAGCAATTCCAACTCCGATTCCGAATCATTAAGCGTTGGAATCAGAAGCGTTGTCACTTCAAGCCATGTTCGTGATCGACGAGCAAGATAACGTAACGTCTCCAAAACCGGTTCCAACCAACTATGACAATAGGTTCGGTAAAAGTCATCCGAAAACGATTTAAGATCAATGTTGGCAGCATCCATCAGATCAAAAAACTCGTCGCGTTTTTCTTCGGAGATAAAACCGTTGGACGCCGCCACCGTTTTAATCCCTTCACGACGGCAGAGTCGGGCAACATCAAGAGCGTATTCCGACCAAATAATCGGTTCATTGTACGTAAACGCAACACTTTGACATTGAAACCGTTTTGCTTGCTCCACAATTTGTTCCGGCGTTGCGGCAATTTGAAGTTGCGATAAATCACGGGAACGCGCGGTTGTCCAGTTTTGGCAAAAACGGCAGTTAAAATTACAACCAATCGAACCAAAAGACAAAACACGAGAACCAGGATAAAAATGGTTCAACGGTTTTTTTTCAATCGGATCAACCGCCAAACCTGTCGTTTGACCGTATGAAAGTAAAACAATCGACCCGTTTTGGCATGTCCGAATACCACAGAATCCGACTTTTCCCTCTTCAATCGAACAGGAACGCGGACAAAAATTACAGAGAACCATTCGATTTTATGAAAAACAAAAAAACCGTCGGATCAATCCATTGAGCCGGCGGCGAAACTTCTTCATCCGACACAAAATACCGGTTGAGAAGAAAAGAGAAAGAAATCCGTTTCTTTCTCTTGAAATTTTCGAAGCGTTCCTCCGCATCCTGCATCGGAAGACACTACGCAGACTGCAGGTCAAGCATCGAAGCCGCCCCAAATGCAAATCTGATTGTCGTCAGGCATCCTTGCGTGACATCATTTTCATGATTGCAAAAAGATATGAAAAATTCTTGTTTCAGTCAAGATGAATTTTCGGGATTTTCCGATTTTTTTCAAAAATAATTTTCCTAACACAAAACAACGCAAAGTATCAGGTTTAATTTAGGTATTTTAGGCATTCCAGAATATTCGCGGTTTCAACTAAACCTGCACTTTCTTAAAAAAAGTAGTTTAATCTCCTTATTTTTAAGTATTTTTATTTTTTTGGTCTGTTTGCTTTCCGATATAAAGAGTCCCCAAATGATTCCTGTTTTTCACGCAAAAAT
>JAIRLW010000303.1 GCA_031259095.1 Planctomycetaceae bacterium
TGTCTTGAGTTTTTTAACAATTTAACATTTTCTTTTTGCCATTCCGTGTAATCGAAACGTTCTCTTCGCAAATTGGCGATAAATATTTCTGTTTCAAGAACACCTAAATTATTTAAAAGACATTCCATCCCTTCTTCTATGATTACGGGCGTCGATTTTGTCAAAGTTGTCAATATTATTCACTATTTTGGCGGCTTCAACAATATCGTCGTGACTTTTTTTCGGGATATTTTGGGTAGAATCTTTTTGCCTGCTTTTTCAACTGCCGTTATTGCGGATATTATCGATATTGCCGATATTATCGACAACAGAACGGCACGCATTTCTTTTGTCCAAAAAATTCCATTGCTTTTCATTCACACCTCCTCAAAAATAAGAAACAATCAGAAATTTTACATCAATGAAAAAAGCGGAGAATCTTCATAATCGGCGGGATTAGCGCCGAGATGTCGAAATCCTTTTTCGGTTAATCGTCTTCCGCGCGGCGTGCGGATAAGAAGTTCACTGCGAAGCATGAACGGTTCCACTTCATCAATCAGCGTATCCGGCGCAACATTCATCGTATGGGCAACCGATTCAATACCAACCGGACCTCCGCGAAAAACGCGCAATATTGTTTCGATAAATTTCCGGTCTTGCGGATCAAGTCCCAGCCGGTCAATTCCTTGCATATCCAACGCTTCCGCCGCAACTTGTAACGTTATTGTTCCGTTTGCTTTTGCGTCGGCGAAATCGCGCACCCAACGAAGACGATTATTCGCCAATCTCGGCGTTCCACGGCTGCGAAACGCAATCTCATAAGCCGCATCGTCGTCGATTCGCACATTTAACTTTCCGGCGTTACGGCGGATAATCACGGCAAGTTCATCAACAGTGTAAAAATCAAGATGTTCCCGCATTTGAAAACGATCCCGAAGCGGCGCAGAAATTAAACCGGTTCGGGTTGTTGCTCCGATAAGCGTGAACGGTTTGAGTTGGATATTCAATGTTCGCGCATTAACTCCTTCGCCAAGCGTCAAATCAATACGAAAATCTTCCATTGCCGGATACAAAAATTCCTCAACCGATTTTTGCATCCGATGAATTTCGTCGATAAACAGTACGGAATTTTCTTCGGCGTTCGTCAAATACGGGACAACATCTTTAGGAGATTTCAATGTTGCGCCATTTCCGATTTGGACAGCAACACCGAGTTCGCGCGGAATACATGTTGCAAATGTTGTTTTACCGAGTCCCGGCGGACCGTCGAACAGAATATGTCCCAACGGTTCCCGACGTTTTTGTGCCGCCCGAATTGAAATTTCAAGCCGAGCGAAAACATCACGTTGTCCAATCATTTCCGACATTCGTTGCGGACGCAAGGCGCGATCTTCTTCCAAAGACAACTCATTTTGAAGCGGAACTGTTGCGTCCTGACCGACAGGTTTCGGCTGTTCGTCCTGCGGACCAATAATAATCTCTTTAGGCATGAATAAATGTAACTGTTTGTGCAAATAAATAAAATATAGGAAATTTACCAATCGTTTCTGAATTTGGAGTGAAAACCCTTCGCCGAAACATTGCGTTGGCGTACTCGCCGACTTGACCCTGTAAACGGTTGGAAATCAAGGAACAAAATCAACCGTTGCAGCCTTTCGGCGAAAGACCGCCTACTTCTTGATTTTTGACGTAAACAATTATCCTAATCCCTCTAAATTCCGAAATAATCAGTTTTTTCAATCACCTTACTTTTCCTCTTATTTTTCTAACAAAAACAACCTCCGTAATGGATTCTATTTTTTCCAAAAATAATACTTGTAAAGTCACTATTGGGATTTCGTTGTGTTCTGGATTAGCGTCTTTAATTTTACAGCCTAACGATGAAAGTACAATCACCCGTTTCCGATTCCATTCTTGGAATTGGGAATTTTTAAAAATATTCTTTTTAACGGTAAAAATTTTCAGGTTGTTTCGGAATTTTGTAAGATCATTGTTCACGTGAATAATCCAGAGAGGTTTCACCTGAAGGGCTTTCACTCACGGTTGCGTCGGCGAGAGCCGACTTTGACCCTGTGTTCGGCAGGAAATCGGATAGTCAAACGGCAGGCAACACCAATTGCCGTCCGAACACAGGGGCAAGTCGGCTATCGCCGACGCGACCTTTTATACTCTTCACACTTTAAATTTCGGTTTTCGTTTTAAAAATATATTTACTAAAATCGCCCCAACGAGGCAATTTTAATAAACTTCTATTTTAAAACGAAAACCGAATTTTAAAGTGTGAGGAGTATATTTTTTGTTTCTGTTTTTACTTAACTTAACTCATTAAATTGAGAAAGGAAAATTTGACACGTCAAAAAAAGGTTCAAAAATGATGTTGGTTCTACTGTGTTCCGTATCAGCAATTTCAGTTGCGATTTCAAAAAAGAACAAAAAGATTGCTTTGCTTGACGAAGCAAAAACTGCGGCAGAAGTTGAGGCTTATGTTGCAGAAAAAACCGCCGAATTGTTTCCCGATGAAAAATAATATTATTTTTTACAACGATACTTTCGGTCTTCATCATTTTCATGTTTAGTAACAAAAATAAAATTTGACTAAATATTACATCTTATTGGCGTCTCCGATTTTTGCCGTTCACCGCTCGTCCCTGCGGGACTTGAAATAAACGCTCGACTTGTTATACTCAATTATACTTAAAAATTTGATTTTTATTTTTACTGATTATTTCGGACTTTGAGCAGCAATTCCAGGCAGGCATACGTCGTGCAGTCATTTGATTGATGTTTATTGTGTTATGATTTGTGTAAGGCAGGCAATGTTCGCCGAAGCATCGCCCGCCTGATAGGAATAATCATGAAAATTCCACTGAAATATTACCATTTTACCAATGCGTTGGTTTGCTTATTTGCTTGCCGTTGTTAATGCTGCGATTATCGGACTTTCATTTTTGTTTGTCAAAATTGCGGTTTCCGATGTTTCGCCGGTTGACACGCTTTGTTTTCGATTTGTTACTGCGCTGATTTTTTGTATCGGTTATATGAAAGTAATGAATATTCCGTTTCGTATTGAAATCCGGCGATTATTTCCATTACTTTTATTGACCTTGTTTTATCCGCTTGGCTTTTTCACGTTTCAGGCTTACGGACTGCTTTACACCAATTCCGCCGAAGCGGGTATCCTCACGGCAACTGCTCCCGTAATCACCGCAATTTGTGCAACAATTTTTATCGGCGAAAAAACAAACTCGTTACAATTCCTGTGTATTCTGATTTCCATGTCCGGAGTGATGCTTATTTCCATGATGAAAGGGATTAACTTCGACGCATTCAGTATGGCGGGTATTGTGTTGATTCTGTGTTCGTGTTTTATGTCCGCCGGTTACACTATTCTCAATCGCGTTTTGGTGCGTTCCTTTACGGCAATGGAAATTACGTGGGTAATTATGGCGGTCGGCAGTTTGTTTTTTACCGCGTTTTCCGTTGCAACTCATCTTGCCGACGGCGCCATCGTAACAATGTTCAAACCGCTTGGCAATCGGCATTTCACAATAGCAATTTTGTATCTGGGTATTTTTTCGTCCATGTTGACCACCATTTTTTCGAGTTTAATTCTCAAACATCTCCGTGCTGCCGAATTGGTTGTATTTTTAAATTTCTCGACCGTTGTTGCGATTATTGCCGGTTATGTGTTTATGCGTGAAACGATTTATTCTTATCATCTCCTTGCCGCCGCTCTGATCATCATCGGCGTACTCGGCACAAATTTTTTCACAAAAAAAGAAATAACGTGATTTATTGTTTTTATTAACCTCGTCACGGCGTCGCCGCGATGGGACAAAAAACAACATAAACTGTTACTATTAAATCTTCGCTGAAAGTCAAATATGTTACAAAATAATTTTGAAATTTTATATGAAGAAGGAGCATGTTTGGCAGTGAACAAACCAGCGGGTTTATTGACACAGGCTCCGTATGGAATTGATTCGTTGGAATCACGGGTTAAGGCTTATCTTATGGAAAAAGAAGGACGGAAATATCTTGGCATACCTCATCGTTTAGATCGTCCGGTTTCCGGCGTGATTTTGTTCGGTAAACACTCCCGCGCAACACATCGGCTTTCCGAACAGTTTGAACAACGCCAAATCGATAAAACTTACTGGGCAGTGGTCGAGGGAACCGTTCAACCGGGAACCGGAACATGGATTGATTTTGTACGAAAAATTCCGAATAAACCGCTTGCGGAAATTGTTGCGCCGATCAATCCTGACGCTCGTGAAGCAATTCTTCATTATACGGTTCTCGACTATTTTGAATGGGAAGGAAAATCTGTAACATGGATTGAAGTCAAACTCGAAACAGGACGAATGCATCAGATACGTTTGCAATGTTCAGTACATGGACATACTATTCTCGGAGACGCCAATTATGGTTCAATTATTCCGTTTGGAAATCATTTCGACAATGAACGTTGTCGGGAAATTGCGCTTCACGCCCGTTCCATTGCGTTTCTCGACCCAACAACACGCGAACCCGTCAACCTAACCGCTCCGCTCCCAACACTCTGGAATAGTACTCTACAAAATATTTCGTAACTGCACAGCGGTTTGGGTAACAGTTTATTTTTCTTAACCACAGAATACACGGAACACGCGGAAAAAATAATTGTAATTATTCAGCGGAATTTTTAATACTGCACTTTCTTAAAAAAAGTAGTTTAATCTCCTTATTTTTAAGTATTTTTATTTTTTTGGTCTGTTTGCTTTCCGATATAAAGAGTCCCCCAATTATTCCTGTTTTTCACGCAAAAAT
>JAIRLW010000310.1 GCA_031259095.1 Planctomycetaceae bacterium
TAAACGGTTCGTCATTTAATTATTTTCCTGTTGCCCTTTCAGGGCGTTGGGTTGGTTGGGGGAACTTACCCCTACCCCGTTGGGGTAGGCTATAATCCTGACGCCCCTTTCGGGGCTAATATAAAAAATAAAAATTCCACTGATATATTACAGATTTTTTAATTTTTTAATTAATTGATCAATTGATTATTGGTCCCATGAGGGCAAATGATTTTTCATAAAACGTTGCGGTTAAAAAACGAATTTTTAGAGGTTTCCGGTTATTATTTCAATTTTACAATGTTTTGAACACTTCTTTTACGGCGTCAATCGTTTGTTGAATTTCCGATTCGGTAATAACCGTTGACATGAAGAAAGTTTCAAATTGACTGCACGGAAAATAAAAACCGCGTTCCAACATGTTCCAAAAAAATGTTGCGTAACGTTGTGTGTTGCACATAGACGCGGTTTCCCAATCGGTAATTTTGTTCGCAAAACAACCTCCGGTCGAACTGGTTGCCGTCGAACGATCCACCATACTTCCGTGAAAGGTCCTACTACTGACGTGGTATTTTTCGGAGTTGTCTTCGTGTTCGGCAAGAAAAAACAACGTCATCATCGAACCGATTTGTTCAACCGCCGCTGGAATGCCGGCGGATCGGGCTTCATCTTCAAGTCCTTCGGCGAGCATTGCCATTTTTCGTTCCAAAACAGGAAAAGCGTTGATCTTTTGCAACATTTGAATTGTTGAAATTCCGGCTGCCATTGCCAAAGGATTACCGCTGAGCGTTCCTGCCTGAAAAACGTTGCCGACCGGCAAAACGTGATCCATTATTTCCGCTTTACCGCCGTACGCGCCCACCGGTAAACCGCCGCCAATCACTTTACCAAGCGTTGTAACGTCCGGCGTAATACTGAAACGTTGTCCGGCACCGCCTTTTCCTGCACGAAAACCACTCAATACCTCGTCAAAAATCAGAACCGCTCCGTTGGCTTGAGTCCAATGCCGTAATTCGTACAAAAAATTGGAACTGCCGATAACACAACCCATATTTCCGGCAACCGGTTCCACAATGACTGCCGCAATATCTTTACCGAACTTCTGAAACGTTTTTTTGATTGCGTCAACGTTATTGTACGGCAACAAGATGGTATCTTCAACGGATCCCGGCGTCACCCCCAACGAATTGGGAACTCCCAGCGTTGCCGCTGAACTTCCGGCGGCAACCAGCAGAGCATCCACATGTCCATGATAGTTGCCGATAAATTTCACAATCTTGTTCCGACCGGTAAAACCGCGAGCCAAACGAATGGCGCTCATTGTTGCTTCCGTCCCGGAATTGACGAATCGGATTTTTTCGACCGAAGGAACAAGATCAATGATGAGTTTTGCGAGTTTATTTTCTGCTTCGGTCGGTGCACCGAAACTGGTTCCTTTGAGCAACGCCGTTTGGATCGCTTCAACAACAACCGGATGAGCATGTCCCAAAATCATGGGACCCCAAGATTGAACATAATCAAGATAACGGTTGCCGTCAACATCAATCAGGTAAGCCCCTTCACCGCGTTCTATCACAATCGGTTCACCGCCGACTGCTCCAAACGCTCGCGCCGGACTGTTCACTCCGCCCGGAATCAGATTTTTGGCTTCAGAAAAAATAAGATGACTTTGGTCGTGATTCGGCATTGTTCGCAAACTGCAAAAAATAAAACGGGTCTGATTTTCGCAAAAGGGTAATTATTCAATAGACAACCTTAATTTTACAACCTAACCCTAAAAAGACAATCACCCGTAACCGTCTCTTTTCATTCCGTTGCTTTTCCCAATATTTTTTATCTAGGGAGCGTCTAATTCGGTGAAGACATTTTTTGCTTCCAGCCAATTTGTCCAACCTTCGCGCCAAACAAGCATGGACGGCTTCATACGCCGTTCCTGAATCCATGCGTGAATCGTTTGACCGTTAACCGGACCATATTGTTCGCCGCCGAGAACTTGAACATACCACACAACCGTTTGATCTTGTAAAATCGGATTGATGATTTCATTGGGGTTTGCAATCGGAGCCGTTTCGGTTGTTGTGGAATTGGTTTCCGGCGGTTGGGGTTGTGCGGGCGTTGCCGACGAAATCGAATCAACATTGGGAACGTTTTCTTGACGTTCTTGGAGTTCATTTAACTCCTTGTTGCTTTTTCGCGTACTCTGCAAAGGAATAATCAGCCTTGCACCGCATTCCGGACAAAAACCGGCTTTACCCGCTAAATATTCCTTAACATTCAATTTGTGCCCATTGGGGCAAAAAAAACGAATTCCCATTTTGGCAGTGGAGAGTTGATAGCGGAGATTAATTACCGGATTACCAGAATCAAAGATTGTATCAAATTTTATCCTATCTTCTATAGACCTGCACTTTCTTAAAAAAAGTAGTTTAATCTCCTTATTTTTAAGTATTTTTATTTTTTTGGTCTGTTTGCTTTCCGATATAAAGAGTCCCCCAATTATTCCTGTTTTTCACGCAAAAAT
>JAIRLW010000339.1 GCA_031259095.1 Planctomycetaceae bacterium
TGTCCGCGTCCCAATGTAAATTGACGTCGCCGACAAAGGAACCGTTCGGATTTTCAATAATTGTTTCGGCGCCGCCTTGCGGGTTCTGCGGATCGACAACCGCCAACGCATTATTGTAATTTCCTTTTTCGCGGGCGGCGTTGGAAATCCAGTTGGCGGTCAAACCGGCATTTTTAGCGCGGCGGAACAATAATTTTTCAAATTTCATCAACGGATTGGCAAGCAATGCCGCTTTCCGAAATTCGTTAAATTCTTTAATCAAGGCAACTGTTTTTTCCCGTTCTTCAGGAGTTTTCTTGGTGATATTTTTCAGTACGCCGGACAGTTCGGCGGCGTATTTTTCGTACAATTGCGTAAAACGTTTTCCGTCATATTGATCAGGAAATTTCTTGGAAAGATCGTCAATTGCCCGTTTAATCGATTCAGGATTTTCCGCCGCCAATAAAACATCTTCGCCAACAGTATCGGTCAATGTTATTCGGAAACGTTCTCGTTCCCGCGCGTCGAGCCAATTCTGATGTTCCTGTTTGGAAGCAAACAATGTCGGATCATTGGGATCGGCGAGAAGTTGCAATTCGAGAAACGACGCCCAACTATTGGCTTTGTTCCCGCTCTTTGCCGGATCGCCTGCTTTAGACGGATAAGTCCGCCAGATTTTAAATTCGATCCAATCGTATTTTTTATCGCCGGTAACAGGTTTACCGGAGGCGTCGGCAAACCGGCTCAAATAACCGCCGCCGTTGGAACCAAGAATTTTATCGCCGGAGGTCAAGGTTGGTTCTTTGGGAAAATTCGGAACTTTTCCGGGATTGGCTTCGTTGTTGACCAAACGGATTTCAAAATCCTGATTAGCCCGACTATCGCCATTCCCGGAATAGAGCAGGATTTCCTTGATGGAACGCGGTTTGCCGAGATAATAGACAATCGTTGATGGATTACCGTCTATCGTAACCCGTCCGTTACCGCTGTAGTCGCCGATGCCGTCCGTCAAAAACTGAGGATTCCCGACGGCAACAACTTTTGCCAATCGTGCGCCGGGAAAGGTCAAAAGATTGAGGTCGCGGTTGTCACGGACAGTATTCCGTAAATCGCCGAGCGTGTTTTCTGACCACGTCTGATGGGTCAAAGTAACCTGAGCATTAACAACAATTGTTCCGGCGAACAACAATACTGTAAGAAAGAATAATTTGTACATCATTTAATTTTAGGGTTGAAAATTTTCAATAGATTTCGAAAGGCTAAAACACAAACGGATTTTTAGTTTATCGATTCTATCGCGCGCATGCAATAGGGTATCGCTAATATAGTTCATTTTTAATCACAAGGTTTTTGTAATTATTCAGGGCAACTTTTTTTTGATCGACCGAAATCGATCAAAATCGACCAAAATCGATTTTAGTCGATCTTGGTCGATTTCGGTCGAAGTTTTTAGAAATTCCCTTTAGAGATTCCTCAATCTGAACATCGAATCAAATTAAGAATTTACGGCGTGGATCGAATACCGGTTAGGTATTCTTCTTCTTCTTCCTGAATAATAATGCGCGGAGTTACCATCATCATAATACTTTGTGTGGTTCGTCCAATCGCGGTATTCATAAAGAGTCGTTGGATATACGGAATTTTATTTAGGATTGGCGTACCGGCTTCGGTTCGTCCTTCGCTGAGCCGTTTCATTCCTCCTAACAAAATCGTGCCGCCATCAGGAACACTAACTGTCGTTTGAACAGAGAACATCGCCAAGGTCGGCAATTGGATTGTTACACCGGAATTGGACTGCGTGGTTTTTTTTGCCGATGCGCGTTCATCGGTTGACGCCGAAGCGACACTATCGCCTTTTGCGGTTGTTTGTGTTTCCTCCGTTAAGGAATCGTCGCCGAGATATTTGAACGTATTTACTTTGGTGATTTTGTTGAACGTCGGATTCAACACCAACCGCACACTTTGACGGTTATCAGACACCGTTCCCTGAACCGAAAGGAGTTGACCTTCGCTCAAAATGGTGATGACCGGTTGATACGCGGCGGCAAAATCTCCAACAACCGGAATAACACTCGTAACAAACGGCGAGGTACTCGTATCCGTAATCAATCCCATTTGACCATTGAAAATAGTTACTTTGGGCGCCTGAAGAACATTACTCCGTGTATCGCCTTGTGTTGCGGTCATAAAGAAGTAGGCTTCAATTTCACTCAAAAGGGCAAATCCCATTTGAAGTCCGGCATCCGCCGTAAAACCGCCAAACATCGGATCCGCTAAACCGTAACTCCCCTGATTGATCGGAATCGAAAGGTCAACGGAAAAATTACCGGGTGCGGACATACCAGCCGTCACATTTCTGCCGCCGGTTACTTGAACCGTACTACTTGAATTATCGTCATCGTCATCATCATTTGTACCGCTGGACAATTCGGTGGTAACTTTGCTTTTAGCGCCATCGTTTTTAAATTTCATATCGAAATCAATTCCCATTTTCTCATAGAAATCATCGGCGAGCGTGATATAGCGGACTTCGACCGCGATTTGTAAATCATTGAGTTTCCGCAACTGGGCGAGTAAATCCGCGATTTCGGCGTGAACTTCTTCCGTTTGGCGAACCACCAAACTGAGGTTGGGATAATATTCCATCATTTCACCGCCTTCATCCCATGAGTCGGGCGAAACAACCGCTTCGATCAAATTCATAATTTCACCGAAATCAGCCTGATTACCGCCTGCTGCTCCATTTTGGGAATTTCCGAAACCGGTTGCCGTTCCGATACCGTTATTGATTCCGGGCATATTTCCGGCAAAACTTTGTCCCATAATATTCGGATGTCCCATTGAGGCGAGCAATGAGGGATCAATTTTTGTGTTATTATTGACGGCAAGCGGTGGTAAACCGCCGGAAACGCCGCGTGTTACCGCCCGACCGGATTGCATTTGCATTGCCCGCTCCATAGCGGAATTCAAATCATACGGATTCCTTGTCTGATCAAAATTCGGGAATTTCATAATCAAATCACCGATATAATATGTCTTCTGATAAAGTTCGCCTTTTGCTTTGGCAATACTGGTTATATTCAGCATTTCGTTCTTAATGACATACGACAAATGAACCTGTTCAAGGATCAGATTCAAAGCGCTTCGAAGTCTAATTTCCTTCATAAATTGAACGGAGATCGATTGGTCGCTGGTGACGCCGACATCCTGTAATGCCGCCCTATCGATAATCATATTAACACCGGTTTGAGCGCTGAGAATTTGTAAGACTTCTTCGAGCGGCATAGGTCGATTAAAATTGATGGAGACCGGCAATTCGAGTCTTCGCAGGATTTCGACTTCAGTTTCCGGGCGTTGTCCACTAAGGAGGTCAGCCGAACTGTGACGACGACTGGTAATATCCTTCCAATTTTTAGCAAAGTGCAGGGGACTTTGTCCGAAATTCGGCACAATGGAAGCGCTGTCAACGCCAAGCATCGATTCGACAAATGATTCGTATTTCTCATCACGAATCGCCGTACTTCGGTAAGTGTTGGAAGCAAGTTGAGTTGTTGTCAGGAGCAGTTGTGCTGCCGGTTCTTCGGGGGCAAATTCCCTCGCTTTTTTAGCAATGATCACGGCTTCTTCAAAACGCTGTTCATTGATCAATTTATTACATTCATCGATCAGCGTTTTGAGTCGTTCTTCTTTACTCCTAAGATTTTCGGATGCTCGCCGTTGTTCTTCCCAGACTGCTTGGTTACGTTTATCCTGTTCAAACTGAACCTGATAACGTTCGATAAATTTAACCGTATCTTCAATAGCGCGGTCGATTTGACGGATGAAGGCTTCTTTGGCGGCTTGATCAAGCGGAGATTGTTCGACACGAACTTTCGCCTGCTGGAGAATTTCAAGACCGGCGTCGGGATTCCGTTGCTCGCGGGTCATTCGTTGAGCGTCGGAAATCTGTTGTAAAATTCCCGAAGAAATCTGTGAAATTGCCGTTTGCCGATCACGGATTACCTGATCGACCATCGGCGTATTGGCTGCGATAGAAGGTTGCGGTTGAGTTGCGACCTGCTGAATATTTTGCGTTGGATTTTGAGTTTGATGATAAACCGCTTGAGTTGTTCCGTTTGGAGTTTGGGCTGGAACAACCGCGATGGTCTGCTGCCGTCTGACCGCAATGTCCACAAGAACCCGATTAGGCGTATCACTTCCGGCAGGATAATCGGAATCGGCTAATTTGTAATTCATTGCAATACGACAAAGTTGATCCGCTCGATCCAGTTGTCCGGCATTCATTGCGTCGCGGGCTTGCCGAAGCATACTTATTGCTTGATTCAAATCATGTTGTGCCGCTTGTGAAAGAACCGGTTGCTGTGCCGGAACATGCACCGCCGGAACATTCATTGCCCGAATTCTTTTCGCATCGTCAATTCGTCGGAACATTGCCTGAGGATCATGTCCGGCGTCGCGTTCCGATTGATTGTACAAAACATTTTGCGACGCCGCTTCTTGGGTCAACTGTGTTGCAAGTTCGATTTCACCCCGCCGAAGCATCACGTCCGCCTGATTCAACGATAATTGTGCATAATTCCGGCGAAAATATTCGGTATTTCCTGAGGTACGATGAAGTTCGGCAACTTGCCGGAACTGCTGAATGAGCGTGAAAATGTATTCGGGACGGTCGTCGAATTCCCGATAAGCAAGGTTCATTTTCTGAACTTCAACCGCAATTCGTTCTGCGGTGACAACATCTTTAGCGGCAAGAGCTTTCCGTGCTTGATGTAATTTTTGCGTACTTAGGGAATACGCCTGATCTGCGGTCATTGCCGGAGCAGGCGTTACCGGAGCTGTTGCTGGAGCCGCCATTGTCGGAACGGGCATCGCCGGAGCAGCCGCGACGGGAGTTGTAGTTACCGGTACTGTGGTTGGTTGCGGAACCGGAGCCGTTGCAGGATATTGAGCCGGAGCAGCCATTGGAGGTTGTCCTATCCCTTGCGCATTTGCGGAGTTGGTCAAAAATGAGAAAGGACTTCCGACTGAAATAAAAGTAAAAGTCGTTCCCAGTATAATAGCCATTAAGCCTGATTTGATTCTTGCTTTCATTTCCAACACGATTCTCCTTTCGTGACACGTAATGCGTGGGTGAGGTGCGTTTACGTGATCAAGTCTTGTTTTCCCGACATCCTTGCCGGTACTTTAGGACGGAAGTTCTGTTTACAACGCGACTTGTTTTTTATCAAGACTATTGGCGGTTTCAGGAACATTCTAATGTAATCGCAATGAAAATCGGAAGAAACGGGACAAGTTTCAACAAATTTGAGTCCCACATTTTTGATGCTATTCTACCTATTTTTTCCGATTTTCCCAACCAAATGTGAAATTCGACAAAAAAACGCCTATATGTCCTTCCTCATAAATCGAATCTCTACTCGCGTTTCATTAGGAAAAAATGAGAATAATCAATAAAAACAAATTTTTTCCTAGAAACGGACTATCCAGCACAAACGGATGATGACTTCGAGAAAGACAAAAACAACAAAATGCACAAAGAAATTTTTAAACAGAAGGGAACCTCTAAGAACTTCGACTGAAATCGACCAAAATCGATTTTAGTCGAATTGGGTCGATTTTGGTCGATCATTGGGCAAATGATATTTTTAAAGATTCCCTAATGGTTTTGCCGTAACCGGTTATTGTACGGGATCCATTTGATCTTCGGCGACATAAACCTGCGGACGCGGCGGCGTCATACGTTGCGGTGGAATCATGCGTTGTGTTTGTGCGTGCCGATACGTTGTTTGTGAAATGGGACGTGTTCGGTTGGTTTGAGCGTTGTACGCCGGAATGCGAACCGGTTGAGTCAACGGTTTATAACTGGAATTAGGTTTCGACGTATCGCCGTCAATCCGAATTCCTTCCGTATAACCGCCGGAACATCGGCTGCAACCACTGCTCGCCACTCCATTAACGCAACCGCAAGCATCAACATTGCCGCACGGATCGCAAAGATCATGAGGTTGGTAACAGTTGTCTCCGTAATAAACTTCGTTACTACAGGCGTTGTGCGGAAATACTTCGTAACCGCCGTATCCGCCGCAAAGTAGATTACCAACCATGACAAACGGTGCAGCGGCTAAACAAAATGCTCCTTCGCCAAGAACAAAAATGCCGTTGACGAGATTGCCCAAGCAGTTGGCGCAATTGGACAAACCGCACGGACGATAGGGGGTACAACCGTAATTGGCGTAACTGGTTCCGCAATCGGTTTCACACGTTCCGGCGTTTCCGTCCACGTAATCGACCACGCCGTTGTGGATTACCGAACCGCAACCATACGGCATTCCCAAGCGTCCATAGCCGCTATAGTAACCCGAATAACAGGCACAACCCGCGACGGACAAACACAACAAAAGGACAACACCAACAATTCCTGCTCGTTTCATCTGAATCTTGAACCTCTGGCATGACGGTAAAGTCTGCCGTTATATGTTTCGGGGTGGGTGTGAGAAGGATAAATTCCCTTACCAAAAATAATATCGGTTTACTCCAACCCGAATATTCAGAAAAAACGGAATAATCGGTAAATTTTATGCAAATTGGCAATTCCAGAATTTTTTGTCCCAATTGGTCCCAATGGTCCCAATTTTCTTTCTAAAAACCTCGACTGAAATCGACCGAAATCGAAATTAGTCGAAATTAGTCGATTTCGGTCGAATTTGGTCGATAAAAAAACGAATTTTTAGAAGTTCCCTAAAACGCTTTTTAAAACTTTCCGGTTCTTGTACGAACATCCGTTGAATTACTAAATGAAATAGATAAAATAAATAATTGTATTGATGATTTCTAACAAAATAAAAACGTCTAACATTTAATGTTGCCAATGTACGATAAAATTATTCTTCAATCAATGATTAGAGAAAAAGCGTTAAAATTTGGCGATTTTACTCTCGCTTCGGGAAAAAAGGCAAAATATTATCTCGATTGCCGACAAATTACGCTCGATTCGGTCGGAGCGAAACTGATTGGTGAAGGCTTTCTGGAATTACTCCCAATGAATACCGTGTTACCGCAAGCGGTTGGCGGGATGGTGATCGGAGCCGATCCAATTACCGCCGCAATAATCACGGTCGCCGCCTTTCACAATATTCCGCTCAAAGGTTTCATGGTACGAAAACAAAGTAAAGGACATGGAACGGATCAATTTGTTGAAGGTCCCATTGTTGCCGGCGATCACGTTGTTATTGTCGAAGATGTGGTTACAACCGGCGGTTCAGCGTTAGAAGCGGCGGAACGAGTCAAAGCGGTTGGAGGTATTGTCGATGGTGTTACCGCCATTATCGACCGTCTGGAAGGCGGAGCCAAAACCTTTGCCGAAAAAGGTTACACTCTCCGATCTCTCTTTACGGTGCGCGATTTCGGCGTCGAACCGGAATAACGCTTCATTCAATTGATGCCAATTACCAGCCGCCCACAGGGTCAAGTCGGCTATCGCCGACGCGATGGCGGATGAAAGCCCTTTGGCAAAATATCGCCTACCTTTTACCCTGAACTCGGCGTTTGTTTCCTCCGCGATTCTTGCCCGATTTAATACACGGAATTTCTTTAGGCAACTTCTAAAAACTCATTTTTTGATCGACCGAACTCGACTAAAATCGATTTTAGTTTGTGAAGAAATCAGTTTTTAGAAGGTTCCCTTTACTCATTTTTTGATTAGGATTTGTGCAAGCGATGCCGGCGTATAAAATTGTCCTTTCTTGCGGCGGGAATATTTGCCCGATTCTCTTCTTGAGCAGCCATCTCTTCATCATGCTTAAATTCAATAAAAAGGTTTTCGTGCAGAAAATCGATATTGCCCTCTTCAAGTTCGCCGGTCTTGTCAACATAGACAAAATGATTCGACCTGATTTTCTTGAAATCAGCGTAATCGTCGGACTTCTCTCTCGGTATTCTCAAAGGTTAATAAAATAGACAATTACTTCGATTTCGATCGAATTTATCCTATTTCGTTCCTAAAATTCAAATTTGATACCGGAGAGAATATACCAACCTCGTCTTAGTCTTCTTTCCTGAGCAATATAACTATCGTTTTCCATAATAAATGCGCCGTACCATTGCAAAAAACGGTTGAAATTCCAGCCGACTTTTGCCAGTAAACGGCGGTTGACAAGATCATGTTGCGGATAATCCAGACGATTTAATTGTTCAGGATAAAATTCACCGTAATTCAAATCAAAAAGAATATTATCGAAACTATAATTAAGGTCAATATAATAACCGAAACCGCTTATCGGAACACCGTCTGCTTTATTAATTTGACGATAATAGATACTTTTTTCCCAAAAAATATTTGCAGGATTAAAAGAGCGTCTCAACCCGTATTCATCGTAAATTCCTTCCGCCGACAGAGTCCAATTTCCGAAACGAACAGCGGCGTCCAAGCCGACATGATTTTTGTACTCTTTCATTTCTTCGGAGCCGATTCCGTCCTGATAAAGACCGCTAATACCCCATTGAAAACATCCGAAATTCATTCCGATTCGACCGATTACTGCTTTCATGGAATTGGTATCCAACCCGGTACATCCGTTGACGGCGGCAATATCCATTTCCCAAACCGACGGAGTCCAACGAAAAAGAAATCCGGTTTGCCGCCACAAAATAGATTCCGTCCGAATAAACGGAGCATCCGTTTTCGCATTGCTCATCAATGGAACAAGGCAACGACCAAAAGGCGTTTCAAATTTTCCGGCACGAAATTCGGTATCCTGCCATTTCCATGACACATAGAGTTGCGAAATTTCGAAAGAGTCAATCTTATAATTCGCCGCATACGATTGACGTTCGGAATTGTTTAAGTAGATATTTTTATCATACGGCTGATTCAGATAAAATTCGCCGTTGAGTTGTATGCTGGAAGGTTGAAGATCGAGTTTGATTTTCGGCGTGAGAATCGACTCAACGCCAAAAACTGCTTCACCGCCGCTCCATTGGATTCGCTGATCATTCCGGTAATAAGCGCGAGCCAGAATTCCAAGTTCGGCTTCTCCGTTTTGAAAACGATATTGAAGTGTTCGCGGCGACTCAAAGCATTGTCCTAACAGACTTTGCTGATAAAATGGGAAAGAAGGATAAGAAGGGGGGGGGGGGGGTAAAGAGGGAAAATATGCGGAAAGAAAACCGGTCTGTTGACCGGACAAATCAGTTTCTTCTGAATACAAAAACCCAGAATCCAATTCGATTACCGCAAAACAGCAAGAAACCCAAATTATTGCCAAAAAAGACCGAATTTTTTCACTTTTCGCAAAAATCAGGCAAATATCCAAAACAAAACCGCAAAATCCGTTTCTTTCCTTGCAAGCCAAAACGAACTTTTTCGACGGATTATTTTTTCCGGACCGAAACGGTTTTTTGATAGACTTGTTGTACATTGATTGTTTTGAAACTATTCACACAGAGGAACAAAGGTTGCGTCGATGTTAAGCCAACGATGAATCACTTTGCGAAGAATAAGAAAAATTTAAATTCGAAACAAGACCAATTTTTAGATTTTTTTCCAAGCAATTTATCTACTATAATTGTTCCACATTTTTGGGGATGATTGTTTATATCAAAAAATCAAGAGGTAGGCGATGTTTCGCCGAAACGTTTCCTATCTTTTGTCCCAACAGTCCTTATTGTCCCATTTGTCCCTAACATTTTTCAGTGAAGGGACATTAGGGGACAACATTTTGCATGATCAACTGCTAAATGTAAGCGGCCTTTTGGCAAAAGGTCGCCTACCTGATATTTACCCGCCAATTTCCCATTTGTTCCTGAAGTCCCTAAAATTTCCCTCCCCCGTTGAATTTGATCGAACAACGGATAAAATAATAGCGATTGAAAAAAATTGAATTCGGATATTAAGTGGACAAATGTTATGAGCATAGGTCAGAGATATTCGAGACAATTTTTATTTAACTCATTCCTCTAATTACACTTACCATCTAAAAGGAGAATTTTCATGTCCATTAAAGTTGGGATCAATGGTTTTGGTCGTATTGGTCGTCTTGTGTTCCGCCGGATGTTAGAAACGCCGGATAAATTCGATGTTGTCGGTATCAACGATCTCACCGATACCAAAACACTCGCAACACTGCTCAAATATGACAGCACTCACCGCCGACTCAAAGCCGAAGTAACGCATGACGATCAAAATATTATCGTCAACGGCAAAAAAATTCGGATTTACGCCGAAAAAGAACCGGCAAAATTACCTTGGGGTGAAATCGGAGCCGGAATCGTTCTCGAAAGTACCGGACGTTTTACCGCCAAAAAATCGGACGACAAAGCCGGATTCGATTCTCATCTCGATGCCGGAGCCAAAAAAGTCGTTATTAGCGCGCCGGCAAAAGGTGCGGATCTGACCTGTGTTTGCGGCGTCAACGACGATAAATTAAACGCATCACAAAAAACCGTTTCAAATGCCAGTTGTACTACAAACTGTCTTGCACCGGTCACCAAAGTTATTTTGGAGAAGTTCGGTATTGTCAAAGGTTTAATGACAACCGTTCACTCCTACACCAATGATCAGGTTGTTTTGGATATTCCTTACAAGAATATTTATCGCGGTCGTGCTGCCGCGCTGAATATTATTCCAACGACAACCGGCGCTGCCGAAGCGGTTGGCGAAGTCATTCCCGAAGTTAAAGGGAAATTAACCGGTTATTCTCTCCGCGTTCCAACACCGACCGGAAGTTGTGTCGATCTCGTTGTCCAAACCGATAAATCGGTAACAGCCGACGCGGTCAACGCCGCCGTGAAAGAAGCCGCCGAAGGGAAAATGAAGGGGATTCTCGCTTACAATGAAGACCCAATCGTTTTAACCGACATTATCGGCGATCCGCATAGTTCCATTTTTGTACCCGAATGGACTCGCGTTGTTGGCGACAACCTGGTGAAAGTTCTCAGTTGGTACGATAATGAATGGGGTTACAGTTGCCGCGCTGTTGATCTCATCGAAAAACTCTCGAAATTCTAACGCTTCAATTTGAATCACAGGAGTTTTTTATTAAAGAATTATTGTCCCATTTGTCCCTAATGTCTCTACACTCAAGATTTTAGGGACTTTGGGGACAATAAGGACTAAAGGGACAATAATTTTGCAAGATAAATTTGTTATGCAAACGGATCATCAATAGTCGGTTCCTGTTCTGTTTTATTTGTTGCCGTTTTTTCGGGAACATCCACTGAAGCAGTAACTTTTCGGACGAGTATATTGATTCCGTCCACGCTTGTAATAATAACATTGTCGCCGAGTTCGATTGATTCCGATTCACTGATCGCGTTGAGTCGTTTTCCGTCGATTTCAATTTGTCCGCTGAGCATCATTTTGCTTCGCGCCACGCCTTGTTTTCCGATAAGTTGTTTGAGAGCAATAAGTTCCGTGTTTGGTTGCAATGCAGGGTCTTCTTCCGGTTGAAGGAGAATACGGTGTCCTATGAAGGTGTTGGACCAAATTTTGAAGGCAAACCAAAGAAAAACAGGAATACTAACCGCCACGCCCAACATAAAAAATCCGCCAAACAACGGACTACTCTGAAATGCGAGAACAATACTGGCAAGCAACATGGTTGCCGACAGAAACGCCAGAATACCGCCGGAAGGAACAAATATTTCCAAAACGGCAAAAAATAAAGACAATCCAAGAAAAATCGAAGCCCAAAACCAAAAATCCATTGTTATCATTCTAAACGTTAAAATACGGAAATTCCTATACCGACAACATTGCCAAAGTAAAGGTAAAAGTATTAAAATATTAAAACCAACCCGATACGTTGTCAATCTATCTGTTTTATTTTCCTTATAAACACTTCAAAATCCTATGTCTGTTGATATTAGTACCTTAACGGAACGTTTTGTCAAAAAGAAAAAAGAATACGAACTTGACAAACTTTACCGTGCGTTGGTCAAACTTGAAGGGAGCGATTTACATTTGAAGGTTGATCGTCCGCCGTTTGTACGAATCAAGGGTGAACTCCGAAATTTGGAACGGGGACCGATTGACGATGAAGAAATGACGCGTCTCATTCTTCCCACAATGGACGAGCGTAACCGGAAAATCCTGAATGATACCGGCGGAGCGGACTTTTCACACCAATGTGAAGTGGACGGCGTTCCGTGGCGGTTTCGAGTTAATGTGTTACAACAGATGGGACATCTTGGTTTGGTGGCGCGGCGTATCAACAATTTTATTCCTGATCTGGAAAAGTTACACATTCCGCCGTCGCTTTATGAACTTTGTAAATTTTCTCAGGGCATGATTCTTTTGGCGGGTGTTACCGGTTCGGGAAAAAGTACGACCATTGCCTCAATGCTTAATTGGGTGAATCGGCATTACCGTAAACATATCTTGACGCTTGAAGACCCGATTGAGTTTCTTTTTACGGACGATAAATGTTTAATCAATCAACGTGAAATCGGACAAGATGTTATTGATTTTAGTATTGGTATGAAACATGCGGTTCGTGAAGACCCGGACGTGATGCTTGTTGGCGAAATGCGTGATCGGGAAACATTCGAAACAGCAATTCATGCGGCAGAAACAGGACACCTTGTATTTGGAACCATTCACGCTTCATCGGCGCCGAGTACGATTGGGCGTATTCTTGACCTTTTCCCCTCCTCCATGCACAAGGCAATTCGTAGTGCGTTGGCGTTTAATATGAAAGGTATTGTTGCTCAAAAACTGTTACCATCGTGTATGCCGGGAGTTTCGCGGGTTCCGACCATTGAAGTGATGATTTTCAATGCCACTGTACGAAAATTGATTCTCGAAGAAAAAGACGCCAAATTATCCGATGCGATACGAATTGGAGTTTTGGAAGGAATGCAAGACTTTACGATGAGTCTCAAAGACCTTGTTCAAATGAAAAAAATTGATCGTGCCACCGCATTTGAAGTTGCGCCCAATGTGGAATCGCTTAAAATGGCGCTCAAAGGAATCGAAGTCAAAGAACCTGGTATTTTATAAAAAATTGCCGATTGTTTCACCTTTTTGGGTGAGAGTAATTATTTGGGTGAGAGTAATTATTGACGTCTAATACTCAAGAGGCGATTCTTTGGTTATGATGGGGTTAATAAACATCGACCGTTACTTGCCGACGGTCATCAGAATTTCAAGACGAACTTTAAAGATAATTCAGTAACGACATTTGAAGCGTTGCGCTGGTAACTTGCATGGACGCCTGATAAGCGAGTTGTTGCGCCATATAATTAAGTGAAACATCTGAGAAATCAATTCGTAATGTCGAGTTGAGAGTTGTTTCGTACTGAACATTTTCATCGGCTAAACGGAGTTGTACGTTATCGAGGCTGTTCAGCATCACGCCAATTGATGCACGCGAACCGTCAAGCCGTTCAACTGCCGTATCAAGAAGTTGAGTCGCCCGTTCCATTTCACGCGTGTCGTTCTTTTCCATCGCAACCTGTAACCGAATTAATGCATTGAAAAGAGAATCCGTTTCCAATGGGTTCGGATCATTGCCTTTCAAAATACTGTCCGTACCGCCAGTCATTGTTGCGGAATTTAACGCGACCAACCCGCTGCCGTTGCTCGGAAGTCCGTCAGGATTGGTTCCATTTTGAACATCAAACATCGACCGAACCGTCGCCGACGCTTGATTTTGGAAGAGATTGACTAAATCGTTTGCCGTCGTTACGCCGGATTCAATCGAAAATCGCAACGTTTTCGACGCCGCATCGTACACAAAACTCGGCGGCGTTCCTTCAATCAATTCAATATTGACTCCGTTCGCATAAGTTCCAACACTTTTTGCAGTAACAAG
>JAIRLW010000540.1 GCA_031259095.1 Planctomycetaceae bacterium
TTAAATAATTAAATAATTAAGTAATCTGAATTATTAACCTAAACAATGGTTCCCCAAAATTTCGAAGCAATCAGGAAATTTACGCTCCCAGCGCAAATTCGTCTTCGAATAGGAGTTTATTGGCGTCGAGAATAATTTTCACGTCATCACCGACTTTGCCGAGACCACGAATGTATTGAGCGCATTGACCCGTTCCACTTTTGGGCGGCGGTGAAACATTTATTTCTTCAATAGAACGGACTTCATTGACCGTATCCACCACCAAGCCAACCTGAACCTGACCGTTGCGGAGATTAATCACCACAATACAAGTCCGCTCATCATAATCACGTCCCGCCATGTTAAACCGGAGACGCATATCAATCACCGGAATCACCTGTCCGCGAAGATTCACCACGCCCTTCACATAATGCGGCATGTCAGGAACCTCCGTCACTTTTTGAATACCAACAATCTCCGTAACATGACGAATCTCAAGACAATAATCCTCGTCCCCAAGACGGAAGGAAAGATACATGTCTTTCAACGTGTCTTCCGTGTCTTCAGAAAATGTTCCATCCCGACCGGATGACAACAGTTCTTCACTTTGTTGGTCTGCTTTTGTTAATGTTTGTGACATTTTAGTAATTTTGGGTTAAGGTTAATAGTTATAGTTAATGGTTACTGATTTTTTAATCGACTCAATTCGATTGAAATCGACCGAAATCGAAAAAAAAGATTTTTTTGTCAACGTTTTTTAGAAATCGCCTTATAGAAAACCGTTTTTCCTCTATCTCAATATAATATACTATTTTTTTGACGAAAAAGAATTGTTTCGGCGAGTGTTAAATCGGTTTGGGTAGTAATTTTTATGTTGGATCGATCCGCAGGAACCACCGAAATCGCATAACCGGCTTTCTCGACAAGTTGAGCATCATCGGTCGGATGGGTATTGGTATTTCCCAGATGTTCATAAGCCTTGAAGAGAATGTCCCGACGGAAAACCTGAGGCGTTTGCGCTTCCCAAAGATTTTCCCGACTTACCGTCTCAACAATTTGCCCATTGTAAACACGTTTAATCGTTCCAACGATTGGAGTTGCCAACATCGCCGCTCCATCAATCCGCGCCCGCCGAAATACCGCGTCAATCTCCGATTTGGAAACACAAGGCCGCGCCGCATCGTGAACCGCAACAAAATCAACATTACTCCGAACCACCGACAACGCATTCCGAACCGAATCCGACCGCTCATTGCCGCCGGCAATCACCAAAAGAAACATCCGATTAATCGCATCCGCATAAAATCGAAAAAACCACGTCAAATCATCCGGCGGTACAACAATAATCAATTGCGCAACATCTTCCCGTCCATGAAATTTTTCCGCACTGTATAACCAAACAGGTTTCCGATGAATCGACGTAAATATTTTTTTAACGGTCGATTTATTGGAATCCGTTTCGATAAACCGCCGACTCTTCCCCGCCGCAACAAGAATTACCGAAAAAACCGCCGACTCTTTTTCGTCATTTGTATTCATTCTCTTGCATCCTCAACAATTTCTTTGCGCATTTTCTGCATAATAGTCTTAAAATGATATGTTCCATTGGTTTTCTGCCAATGGGTTGGTCAAGTATCTCGGAGTTAAACTAATTCCGGTTGTTGCATTTTTGCTCCGATCAAACTTCCAATCTTTTGGCAATCCAAAACTTCCAACGCCAACGCTTCATGGAGTTCCAGAATGGTGTCCCAATCCGCTTCGTCGTCGAAAGTAAAACGAACATTGTTTTGCTGATCCAGACCCGCAGGAACCGGAAGTAATTCAACGTTAAATTTTTTCTGGTTATCGAGAAAAAACGAACCGGGGAGTTGACGATGAATTTGGTCGTCAATTCGTGTTGCGATTTTTCGGATGGTATTGGATCGATACCATTCCGGAAACAAACCATAAGGTCGTCCCGCTGAAAAAATTTCGTTGGTAAACAGGTAAGCGGCATAATCGCACTTTGAATCCAACTCGGCAGCGCGAACAAGTTGATCGACCAGCGTTGGATCAAGAAACGGCCAATCCGCGCCAATAAACACACAAGCGTCCGCCGGAAAATGTTCGAGTGTTTGTTGAAGCAACGAAAGAGTGTCCCGCGCGGAAGACGAAAAGACAGGAACATCAATCGGAGTCAATTGCCGAACGATCTCGCCATTCGCTCCTTCTTCCGCCACAACGACAACACCATTGAGTAGTTCACAATCAGTCATCTGACGAACAACCCATTCCAATACGGATTTCCCTTCGAGTCGCCTTGCGACATGACGGCGTTGCTTTTCCGTCAACAGAGTACCTTTGACAATTCCAAGTGTTTTGAGCATAACATATTCCTTTCCATGTTTAAGCCCTTAAATGGGGGGAAAAAATATTGACCTATCCTAAAATGAATTTGTAGCCGAGTAATTATACCGCATTGTTATGATACAACCAATTAACTTTGTTATTATACAACCAATTAACACTGAATCAAACATTACCGCGTTAAATATTATTTATTATTTAAAATAATTCAAAAAAATATTTTTTTCCGCTTTTTTCAGAAAATCTAAACTATTGTACCGACATAGAATATATTTTGTAAAGCGATATTTCAAGAGTTGCCTAGTTGCCTGCCTCTGTGCATAATCGTTGTTCCCCCAATTCCGAAATAATCAGGGATTTTTTTGCCTAAGTGTCCGATGTTCTTTGAGACGACTCCTGATGAAAGATGTTCTGCGTGAATTTTCGGCGGACTGGGGAAAGATAAGATAAAACAACTTGTTAACAATGTTAAAAAACTTGTCCGCAAAAGTAAGCGTATTGCGGACGACAGCACGGCGATAGAAAGATCAAAACGGAGAGGACAGGATTTGAACCTGCGGAGCCCGTACAGGCTCACGGATTTAGCAAACCCGCGCAATAGACCACTCTGCCACCTCTCCTCGAATTGGGAAATCATTATAGTAAATGACCCAATAAACGCAAGACCAGTATTCAAATTTTTTTCAGAAAAAAATAAACCTAGCCGGATTCTTATTCCCTTGCTAAAATTAACACGTTAGGAACGTTGGATTGTTGTGTTCGTGTTTTTACAATCTCATCTCGTTAAGGCAACTTCTCAACAATCTGTCTTTTGACAGGATAACATCGACCAAAATTAATTAAAATCAATTGAAATCGAATCCGGTTGTTGGGTCAAACATTGCTTCTGTTTATGCAAACCGAAACTGATAATTTCACCAAACATGATTTTCCGGCAACATCTGCACCTCTCAATATGTTGTACGAAACAATGTCGGCAACAAGCCGGATATCGGAAATCGACACGCTTTTACAACAACTATTGGAACGAATCACGGAATGGATTACTATCGATCACGGTTGCATGTTGCTTTACGACTCCGAATTACAACAACTGATTCCTCAAGCAATACGCTCTTTTGACCATAACATTGACCGCAACAAAGAATCGGAACAACCGTTGCGGTTGGCGGTCAACCGGTCGGTGATTGAATATGTGATGCAACAGCAGGAAGGAATACTAATCGCCGCAAAAGAGATAGAAAATAACCGAAATTCTGTTCATTGCGGTGATCCGGTGTTCCGTGAAATACTTTGTGTTCCGATGTTGGGAGGTTACGGGCTGGTCGGAGTGATTTACCTTGTTGTTGACCTCGGCACGCCGACCAATTCCAATCCGCTCAACATGTTCGCCGCAAAACACTTAACGCCGGATCATCTTCGCGTCCTGATTGCGGTTGCCTGCCAAACCGCGTTGGCAATCGAAAATAGCCGGCTGCAACACAAAATGATTCAGTCGGAACATCTCGCAACAGTGGGAAAAACCGTTTTGACTCTCTCGCATCATATCAAAAATATTTTGCAAGGAATCGACGGCGGTTCCTATCTTGTCCGAACCGGAATGAGCAAGAAGGACGAAAAAATGATGCAACAAGGTTGGGAAATCGTCGAAAAAAATCAAAAACGAATTTCACAACTCATTCTCGATATGTTAACGCTTAGCAAAGAACGCGAACCCGATTATGAATTGGGGGATATTACCGAAACAGTGAGAGAAGCGGTCGAACTCTTGCAATTTCGGGCAAGGGAAGAAAAGGTCGAAATGACCTTTAAGTCGGAAACAATTAATTCAAATAGTTCCAATCGTCCCAATAGTTTAACTATCCCAAAATTCTTCTTTGACGTTGAACAAATTCACCGTGCGGTTACCAATCTTATCACCAATGGTATTGACGCTGCGAAAATGAAAAAAGATGATTCGGACATAGATGATGACATAGATGATGACATAGATGATTCGGAAACGGATGAAGCGGCGCGCACGCTTGTTTCCGTTTTGGATTACTCCGATGAAAAACGGCAATCGGGTTTATTACGAGTTGAAGTTGATTATTGTCGGGCGAAGTCGGCTGTGCTGATAAGAGTTGACGATAACGGCGTTGGGATTCCAAAATCGCAACGTCAAGAGTTATTTCATGCGTTCTATTCTCAAAAGAAAGGACAAGGAACCGGATTAGGACTTTCGGTGGCGTACAAAATTATTCAGGAACACGGCGGCAAGATTCGGGTTACGGATTCGCCGCTCGGAGGAGCAAGATTTGAAATCGAATTGCCAATCCGTCAGAGTAAACCGGAATATCTCTAGGGCGTGTTGACACTAATGTTCACAAGGTAGGCGAACACTATGGCTCAGTGTTATTTTTTTCACTGGTCGTTGTGATTTTTACAGGCGATTTGGAAAACCGCTTGTTTTGTAAAGTTTTTCTATATTTAGAGTTATGTAAAATATTTTAGGCGTTTTTCCTTTTTTTGTGTTTGTTTACTTGCCAAAAACTATGTTCAAAACCTGTTTCAAAACCGGTCAGTTTTGATAGAGAAGTATCAGGAAAGACGCCTGCCCGGTGAACGGAACCGTCAACGAACCCTCTTGGCTCAGGGGTTATCGTGCCGAAAACCCCTAGCGCAACCTTGGGCGTTCTTTCTTGCCGAACTGCCTAGCCAACCGTTCCGGTTTTGACTGCCGATGTTGGCACGTGTTGCGTTTTTGGTTGGGATTCGGGTTTTCATTCAAGCGTTCCGTTTTTTAGCAACACGCGCAAAACGTTGCGACCATTGATGTTAGGTTTTCTAAAACGTATTATGCGGCATCGGTTGGTTCGGCAACACTATA
>JAIRLW010000559.1 GCA_031259095.1 Planctomycetaceae bacterium
CGGGGTAGGTTCAAGTACCATCACTAACCGAAGCCCTGAAAGGGCGTCAAGATTATAAACGATTCGTCATTTAATTATTTTCCTGTTGCCCTTTCAGGGCGTTGGGTTGGCGGGGGGAAATTAACTACCCCGTTGGGGTAGGCTATAATCCTGACGCCCCTTTCGGGGCTAATATAAAAAATAAAAATTCCACTGATATATTACTATTTTTATTATTAAATTAACATTGGTAATTGACAATGAATTCGGAAATGATTACTTCGCTTCGTTGGAAAAAATTTCCTGTTTTGGATCATGGTTTTGTGTGTCTTGTTGACGTGATGGGGGACGATTCCGCTATCGTTCAAGCCGCACGGGTAAGTTACGGTGACGGAACTAAAAAAATTTCCGATGACCGCACACTTTTACGCTATTTAATGCGGCATCAGCATACGACACCGTTTGAAATGGCGGAAATTAAATTGTTGATTCGCGTTCCGATGGACTGTTGGCGGCAATGGATTCGGCACCGCACCGCTTCGGTCAACGAATACAGTACACGGTATTCCATTGCTCTTGACAATATTTGCGGGACAGCACCGGATGCTTGGCGAACACAATCGGAAGTAAATCGTCAGGGAAGCGGAAACTGTTTTGAAGCAGAAATCGGAACAGTCTTAACCGATAGCGAACAACAATTTCATCGGCAAGCACGGGAATTATACGAACAACGGATTAAACAAGGTGTTGCACGGGAACAAGCACGAAAGGATTTGCCGCTTTCAACTTACACGGAAGCGTATTGGAAAATTGATTTACACAATTTATTTCGATTTCTTGCTCTTCGTATGGAATCAAGTGCGCAGTACGAAATTGTACAATATGCAACAACAATTGGCGAACAAATTATTCAACCGCTTTTTCCGAATTGTTGGGAAGCGTTTTTGGATTATCAATTTGGTTCGATTCGTCTTAGCCGGTTGGATCAGGGCGTGATTGCACGGCTTGCCGAACACGGACTACTTCCGGCAACTCCGCAGCAATTTCTCGAACACCAAGACCCCGCATGGGTAACACTGGAACGAAGCCGTGAACGCGATGAATGTTATGAAAAACTGCAAAAACTCGGACTCGTTAAATGAGGAGTGGTTTGGGGATTGTGTCGCATGCGATTGATTTTGCATTTTTTGAAAATTGCTGTTTTTTGAAATTAAAATTTTGTGTATAATCTGTCGCCGATTTTATCCTGTCAAAAAAAGTTTTTTAGAAGTTGCTTTAAGATAAGCATCCGGAATTTAAAAGATTGATTATAATTTTATAGATTCAACCGATGGAAATTCATTTTGCTAACAATCACATTAGATGGATATGTTCGAGTTTGCAACAAATGCGTATGAAATTGGGAGATGTTAGGGCAAAAAAATTAACCATGCGGTTGGATCAACTTGAGGCGGTTTCGTGTCTTGATCGGCTTCGTAATGTTGCGGGTGATTGGCATGAACTAACGCAAAACCGCAAAGGGCAAATTGCCGCCGGCATCGGGCAACCGTACAGAATAATTGTTATGCCAACCCAAGACCCGCCGCCCACAAAACCAGATGACGGGCTGGACTGAACCAAAATAACTGACGTAACAATTATCGAAATAGTTGATTATCATTGAAAGTATCTACAATGTCACGTATCGTCGAAAAACAACGACAAAAAATAGAAACAAATAAAACACACGTAAAACGAATCGAAAATAGTTCGTTTGAACCGGATTATGTTATTCCAATTCCGCCAGGTGAGCATCTCGTAGAAAAATTGGACGAAATGGGAATGAGCAAGGAACAATTTATTAAAAAAATAGGTCTTACTATTGAAGCAGTTGAATTGTTATTTTTGGGTCGTTTACCGATGACCATTGCACTCGCCCAAAAATTGGAAAAAATTACCAAAACACCGACAGAGGTGTGGATCGCCTTTGAAAAACAATATCATAAAAAACTAAAATTAGCTGCAAAAAAATATGGAATATAATTGAACATCCGTTCATCAAGAGATTCTCCACTTGGTCAGTAAACATTTTAACGGCGTCTCCAACCACAAACCCCAAATCACAAATGATCGAAAACGACTGGATCAATCGTGCTGAACAAATTCGTCTGCGGCTGACTCAACTTAGGGACTCTCTTTGACTACGCCGACAAAAAACAACAGGTACAGGAAATTGAAACGCAAATAAATGCTGCCGGTTTCTGGGATAATCAGGAAACTGCGCAAATGGTTGTTGGTCAGTTACGTTCACTCAATGCGTTACTGAAACCATTTGACGAAATGATTACGGAGATGGCGGATCTGGAATTGATGTTTGAGTTGGGCGAAGAAGACGCGGAATTATGTGCGGAAATTCCCGACAAATTAAAAGTTCTCGAAGAACGTCTTGAAGAACTCGAAACAAAAGCGTTGCTCAATGCTCCCTACGACGGCAACGCCGCAATTGTAACAATTAACGCCCGCGACGGCGGAACAGACGCCAATGATTGGGCAGCAATGCTTTTTCGCATGTATTCGCTTTGGGCAAAATCCAATGGTTACGGGATTGAACTTTTGGATTGGCAGGAAAATGAAGAAGCGGGAATTAACAGTACGGGGTTTGTTGTTCGGGGACCGATGGCTTATGGTTATCTCAAGGGCGAAACGGGAATGCATCGATTAGTTCGGATTAGTCCGTTCAATTCGGAAGGAAAACGCCAAACGAGTTTTGCGGCGGTAGATGTTTCGCCGGAGATTGACGATTCGATCAATGTGAATATTCGTGACGAAGATGTTCGCGAAGACACCATGCGTGCAAGCGGGGCAGGCGGGCAACACGTCAATAAAACTTCCAGCGCGATTCGCCTCACGCATCTTCCAACCAATACGGTTGTTTATTGCCAAATGGAACGAAGTCAACACAAAAATCGTGCAATGGCGTGGAAAATGCTCCGAGCAAAACTGATTCGTGCCGAAGAAGAAAAACGTGAACTCGCGATGGCAGAAAAATACAAAAATATGGCGAAAGTTGGTTTTGGTTCACAAATTCGGAATTATTTTTTACACCCGGAACAACGGGTTAAAGATTCCCGAACCGGTTATCAAATGGGAAATTTTCATCAGGTTCTTGATGGTGATATTCAGGGTTTTCTGGATTCCTTCCTTCGCTGGCGTGTTAAAGAGGAATAATTGAGGAATAAAAAATAAAACTCTAAAACACAATTGGTCTTAAAGAAAAAGATATTTGTCAAAGATATTTGTCAAAAATATTGATCTCAAAAATATTGTCCCATTAGTCCCTATCGTCCCTCATGTCCCTAAAATTTTCAGTTAGGGACAAATGGGACATTAGGGACTAATGAGACAAATAATCTAAATTCTAAAAAAAATCTCAATCTGTAATCTATCAGTGGAATTTTTATTTTTTGATCAACTTCATGATATTTTCCTACGCCCTGAAAGGGCAATATAAGCCAGCCCTACCCAACGGGTAGGGTTCAAAGTATCCACAACCATTTCGCCCTGAAGGGGCAACATAACTGTTCGACTCACAAGATATACTGCCCTTTCAGGGCGGACT
>JAIRLW010000596.1 GCA_031259095.1 Planctomycetaceae bacterium
TTCAGTATTTTTTTCATCGGCTGTTTGTGTTTTATCCGGTATCCATTTTTCGGCGGAGAGCATGGAGGGAAAAGCGGCGATTTGATTTTCTTTAACGGAAATTTTTATACCGTCGTACACAACAAATTTTTCTGGTGAACCGAGAGCGATTTTTCCGTCAATGAATCCGTGTTTTCCGAATGTTACAACAGCGCACAATCCTCCGTCCAGCGTGAAAATTTTTGTACGTTTTGATATTTCCTTACCGGTTTTCATTGTTGTGCAACATTCTTTAAACAATGCGGATTGGTGTTCGGCAAACAGCTCTGGAACGGCAAAAGCCGGTTTTTTTCCGGCAAACGGTGTTAAGTCGGCTTCGATGAGTTCCCATGTTGTTGCTGTAACATGTTTTTCTGCAACGGTTTTTTCCTGTTGTCCGTCAACGGCGGTAATTTTGAATGTTACACCATCGGTTGGCGGTTCGGGCGGTGCTGTATCGCGCATTGCACCGTAACAGGAAAAGGTAATCGGTGCCGTTTTCGGTAACTTTATTCGATACTCTGTGCCGACAATTCCTGAACCGTTACGATACGGTGGATGCATATTGATTGTTTGCCGTGTAACGCCGTTACGGGTGAATGGTTGCCGTGTAACAGTTGCTGCTGAAACGGAATCGCTGCCAACCCAACCAACCGGTAAAAGATGAATTTTACTTTTATCCTGATTGGGTTCTTTATCAGAAATCCAGAATGCCCTATAAGTTAATAAGCCGGCAAAAACAAGTCCGGTTTGGTCGGGAATGGTATTCGGTATTAAATCTGTTACGTTTTCGATGAGTTGACCGAATTGGGGATTACCGGTTTGCCAATTTGGATTCGGTGTAATTGCCGATTCAAACGGTTGAACAACAGAGGTTTTCAATTGAACATTTTCCGTTTCCCATTCAACGGTGAGATAAATCGGATAATGTACGGAAAGAGTTCCGGTTCTTCCAACCACAGCAACTTGAACTGTTATTTCACTTTTTGCCGGAACTTCAGAAGTTTGAACCAATAATTTTTTGTTTTGCTTTGTGCTGACGAACTCAATGGTTTCGATAGTCGAATAGGTCAATTTGAGTTTGAGTGGAGTATTGCCGCTATTTTTGAGAACCGTTTTAATTTCAAGCGGCTCATCAAGTTTTTGCATTATTTCCGGTTTTTCAATATTAACCGTCAACACTCCAACAGTTGTTTTGTTGTAAGTGTAAGCAAACACTAAACTGTTACACACTAAATCGGTACAAAATAAAATTGTACAGAATAAAAGAATTTTTTTCAGCATGGATGAATCTCCTTAAATTTTTAGTAATGATTTTGCGGCATTTTCTGTTCCACCGCAAAGATTGCCAAGATATACATTGAACGGTAAGAAATGGTTTTTTATTTTTCAGGAATTGTTATTGTAAAAGTATCGTAATATTTTAATGGAATATTTTTTTGATGTCAAAGTTCCTTCAAACAAATTAATCGTTCATTCCTTAGTTCCGCAGGGACAACACTTTATTAACCGTATGCTTTCGCTTACGGTTACCGGTTCATAGGCATAAACTGTTACATTCAGTAGGGAGTTAATGAGTAGAGTAAAAAATTAACGGCAAGTTGCATTGCGGAATTGGGAGTGTATCCGTAACAACCGGAAAAACCGGTTGTTTCGAGAGAGCAGGCAATATCAGTCGGCGAAAAAACAACCGCCCAACGCTTCTCAACCCCCAACCGAATTCCGTACAGTTCAGGCTTTTCCCTTCGTAATTCCGTAACAACTGCACGGTTTGGTGATTGTTCCGGTTGCCGAAGTTCCAGCGTTTCAATTTTGAAACCGCCGAAATGATCAGAAAATATCGGATCATGATGCGGAATCGGTTGAAGCGGTGAGTCGGGGAATATTTGTTGCATTTCATCAATCAGCGATTCGGTAAACGCTTTCGACGAACAAATCGAATTGGCAAAAAGGAAGCCGCCGCATTCCAAATGTCGGCGTAACATTTTCCGTTGTTCCGGCGAAAACTGAAACGCCTGACGACCAAACATAAACAAAACCGGATACCCGGATAAAACCGAATCAATAATTTCAACGGAATCAATTCGATCCGTAACAGGTAAACCAAGATTCGACTCAACCCAATGAAGCAAATTGGGTAAAGCCCGTGGAGCCGGATTCGTTTCGCCATGCGCCAAAAGTCCCAGAAATACACAACCCCGATGACCATTGGCATCAGAATTGTTTTTGAACAAATTCAATTCCGTAACTTGATCTCGATATTTTCGTTCGGAATTTGTTGCATACGTCAGGATGTTCAAACCAATCCCAAGTGCCGTATCAATCTGACGTTGAACCTTCGGCGAATATAAATCGTTGCGCCCGTTCACACGAGCAATTTCCCAAAGACATGAAAGCGGAGGTTCGCCTTTGACAGCCGGAATATAAACAACATTCGTCCGGCACGCTGTTGTAATACCTTCAATCGGACGGCGTTGATCCGGTTCAATTAACGTTTCAATCGACCAAATGGGATGCGACGGTTCCAGTAAAGAAAATTCGTAACCTGATTCGGGAAAAACCTGTTTCATCAATTCGTGAAATCCTGTATCGAAATTTTTATCGTCTTGTAACGCTTCAGCAACAATAAAACCGCCCTGATCAAGATAATTACGGAGTTTCACGGCAATCATTTTCGTTTCCATATCATTTCCGGTAAACGGCGTTCTGTTGCCGGAAAAATAAAGAACCGGAGACTGAATCAATTCCTCCATCAAGGCGTTGTTCACTTCAAGA
>JAIRLW010000630.1 GCA_031259095.1 Planctomycetaceae bacterium
GGAATTTTCAGCATTGGTTTTATACAGGTTTCATAAAACCTTATTTTTTTCTACAAAACCGGATCATTACCAATCACTAAACCGTTTCATATACTATTAGTATGTTCCTGTCAATCGACCTTCTCCCCAAAAATTACACTGTAAACGATTCATTGTCAAGTATGATGGTTTTACCGGATTCGGCGGCTTCGGCGATTTTCCAGGCGATGACGTGAGCCGGAAACGCATCTTTACCGGAACAATTGGATTTTTCGTTTCCTAAAACGGCATTGACGAAATTTTCCAGATGAAGCCGAATCACCGAATCCGACCGGACAACCGGAATCAAATACGGAACAACATTTCCTGTTTCCCGTACATGAATCAGGTTGGGGTCTTCACCTTCGGCTGCAACATGTTCTTTTTTCAAATCGCCGCGGCGGACAAATTCATTCCATTTAGCAAAACCCGGTTCGGCGTGAAGACGGAACATATTTTCACTGAGCGATGTTTGCAATGAACCGTTAATACCGTAAATATGTTCAAACGGCAACTGACCTCCGCCGCTGGTGGTCATCCAAACACGTCCGGCTGCCCGAACATTTTTTTCGCCTATCCGGTAGGAAAGCAGCGCAGCAGTGTTATCGTAACAATCGCCGAATGCGTAAAAATCAAGACCGCCCATCGCCCTAATCTCAATAGGACGAACACCGAAATACCATTCGAAAACGTCAAATTGTTGCGCAAAATTAACCGGACATTGACCATTACAATACTTTCGATATTGTTTCCAATTTCGGTATTGACTCATGGATTCATAACCGTAACGTTTAAGATAATCGTTGTCCAGCGTATCACGCTGCGTCCAAATAAGTTCCGAATGAACACGGCGGTTTGCCTGTGTTTCAAAATGGGTGATTGTTCCAAAAAGACGCTCGCGTGATTCCGTATCAAGAAATTTTTCAGCGATGTGACGGTAACGCGGATCGCTTCGGCGTTCAAAAGCGATCTGGAGAATTTTTCCGGTTTTTTCAGCGTTTCGAATCATTTGCCGGGCATCGCCGATGTTTGTTGCCATCATGGTTTCGCAATAAACATGCAGTCCGGCTTCCAATGCGGCAAGCGTTTGTTCGGCGTGTACAAAATCAGGCGTTGCAATAATCACCGCATCAATGTTCGCTTTTTCGTGCGCAATCATTTCACGAAAATCAGTATAATCGGCTGTTTCAATGTCTTCCGATTCGAGATAAAGTTTGGCTGATCTCAGCGCTGTCGGCTGAATATCGCAAACAGCGGCAAACCGTAAATGAGGGATTTTCAAACCGGCATTGATCATCGCGCGTCCCTGTCGTCCGCAACCGACCAAAGCAGCACGAACTTGTTGCAACGATTTTTCATTTGTTTCCGCCAATAGAGGAACTGTTGCCAGACCCGATCCGGCGGCAACGCCCAATGCGATAAAATCACGTCTTTTCATGTTTTTGTTTTTTGGTATTGAGGATTATTTGTGTTTATTGTTTCATTTGTCCCTAATGTCCCATTATCCTTCGATTGAAATTTTTTAGGGACGATAAGGACAGTAGGGACGCTAGGGACGATGGAACAAAAATTTTTGAATCAAAATTTTAGGATATTTTATTATCGTACATTTTCTAGCCGAACCATTTTCTGGAACGATTTTTGACTTTATCCATATTGAGGACTTCGTTGAGCAAACGGGTATCTTCGTCGATTTCGTAGTCGAACATTCCGAAAATCGTAAAATCGGCGCCGTTGGAAAAAGCGTATTCCAACGCATTTTTCGGCGGAATCGCTCCGGCAGCCATAATTTTGTACGCAATCCAAGGTTTTTCAACTTTAGACATCACCTCAATCACTTTTTCGGGATTGTCGCACCATGAAGAGTCGTGATTCAGTTTTGCGCTGGGATAATTGTGATGGTGAAACGTTTTCAGATAAAAGTCACATTTAATTTTTTCGCGTTCACAAACTTCAACAACGGAAAGTTGATGAGATGCAACACCGACCGGAACGCCGAAAGAACGCATTGTATTAACGGCTTTCTTAATCAATTCCGGTTTTTGTACCAATTGATCCGATTGAACGCCCCAAAGATACAACGCATCAACGCCGGCATCAACACATTCTTGACAAGACTGTGTATATTCCGACATTTCTTCATTGATTCGTGCGGTGGGACAAATAATCCATTGAATTTTTCCGCCTTGTTTTTTGTACTCGCGCATTCCATCGACAACACCTTTTGCCGTGTGAATGACTACAGCGTTAATTCCGTGTGCTTCGGCGATTTGCATTGTTTCAAAAATCTTTTGCGGAGTGTTGTAATGAGCCGCCAGACTATAAACGTAACGCAAATCGCGGGAATGCGTGTAATGGGTGAGCAGATTGCCGCCCAAAAGCATTCGCCCGATTGTTAAACCGGCAATCGTTCCCGAAGGAATTTGTTGTTTGGCGGTAATTGGTTTCTGTTCTTCGGCAACAGCCGCATTCGTCAACACCGGCATTCCAGCCGCCGCAGCCATCGAAGCGCCAAGAACCGAAGTTTTTACAAAATCGCGGCGATTAAATTGTTGAGACATTTGATAACTCCTTATAATTATTAAGTAAACAAAAAATATTGATATTCATGTTTCAAAATATCAATAACGTTAATCACAAATCCAATCACAAACCATTTAATGATCTCCATGTTTTTATGGAACGGGTTAAATGTTCCTGAGCGTCGCCGCGAATCCCGTAACATTGTAATCCGACAGGTCCTTGGTAATCGATTTTTTTAAGCAAACTTAAAAACGTTGCAATATTAAATGAACCGGAATCAAGCGGTTGCAGCCGATTTCCTTTTTTGGACTGTATTTCTTCCGGCGTATCGGAACCGTTTATCGTTACTGATTTCAGGTAAGGTTCGGCGAGAGTGAGTACTTGTTCCAGATTTTCACTTTTATCAATTGCCGTCCAATGACAAAGGTTGAACATAACGCCGATTTTCCGGTTGGGATATTGCTTGTTAAATTTTTCTGCAATCCGTACTGTGTCGGCAACTTTTTCCAGCCATGCCCCGACATGAGGATAAAGCACAACTTGCACCTCCGATTGTTTTGCGGTTTCGTTAATCTGATTGATTATTTCAACCGCTTTTTCGTCACGTGAAATATCGGAAGGTTTACCGCCGTTAATCAACAAAGCCAATTGTGTACCTTGTCCTTTCAGACACGGTAATACTTTGGACAAATCTTGATCAAACGGAGGATTGGCGTCAAGATTGACCTGAAAATAAACTTGTGTAACATTAAGCGAATATTTTTTCGCCGACGCAACACGTTCAGGCAGTCCTTTAAGCCAAAGATGAGCCACGCCGTCAAAACCGAGTTGAGACAACATTTCATTCTGTTGTTCGATAGTTCGGTGTTTTTCGTCATGCGTATCCATACACAACGCAAAAAACGGCAATGTTTTTTGTAAATTTTTCTGCGATGTTTTTTGTATGGAATCATCTGCAAACAACATTTCCGCCGAAAATAAACAACCCGATAATAAAATGATCGGAACACAAAATATTTTGAAAACCATCGTTCTTCTTTACTAAAGTTCTAATCATGTTTATACCGCCTCAATGGTTGCGGTACCTTTATAATCAACACTAAGTCGTATCATATACTATTAGTATATTTCTGTCAATCGAATTTTTCCTTGAAAAAAAATATTTTTTCAAGATTTTTTCGGTTCAAACGGTATTTCTTACCCATCTTATCTAATAATATGGTTGAGAATCTCTAAAAACATCTTTTCCTAAGATTTATGATTTAAAAATCATTCGTCCCCATTTGCCGCTATTTTAGGGCGTGTTGACATTAATTTTGAAAAAAACAATGACATTAGTCTCAACACACCTTAGCGACCTAAAGGACATTAGAGACAAATTGAGACCCAATAATTTTGTGATTAAAACGAATTTTTGGAGGTTCCCGATTGTAAAAGTATCGTTGGTATAAAATTACGTAAAATTAAATGTTTAGGAGGTACTTGAAAAGAATCAAAAAAAGGGTATTCTTTTTAATTGTAATTGGCACAAATACTTGCGGTATATTGAAACCAACTCCTACTTTGTGTCGGCTCATTCCTCAAATTCTGAAACTTGTTTTTACACACCCGCTAAAAATATGGCATTAAAAAAGAGTAAGAAATCTTCCAAAAAAATTCTTTATTCCGGTTCGGATTCGTCCGCGCCGGATATGGAATCTATCAATAAAGAATTGAGTATCAAAGACCGTCTGATTTTTCGTGCGTTCAGTCTGTTTTCTAAACATGGTTTTGCTCAGGTGTCTTTGGATGACGTCGCTTCGGAAGAAAACGTAACAAAAGGTTGTATTTACGGTTATTTTGCGTCCAAACAGGAATTGGTTCTTGCGGCGTGTCATTATTTTTATCAAACTTGGCAGGAAAACGCGTTTCAGGAAATCGCGTTGGGAAAATCACCGCGCGATTCGTTGGAACGTTTAATCCGTTTTAGCGTCTATTGTTGTATCAATGATTTTCGTAACCGTGTTTTCACCACAGAAATTTGCGCTTTGGCGTTGCGTGACTCTGAAGTCCGCAACGGTTGGAATCAATTTGCCGCAACAACACGCGACGCTTTTTTCGCAATGGCTTCCGCAGCCGTCAAACAGGGAGAAATGAAAATCTCTAATGTCCGCTTAGCGGTCGATTGGATGTACTCCACGTTTCAAGGCGTTAAGTTACGCGCTGTTTATGAACCGGATTTTTGCGATTCGGAACGTGTCGAACGTGTTGTCCAATTTCTGATGCGACAACTCGAATCAGAATCTTTTCTCGTGAACAATGAATAGTTGATACTTTGTTTGATTTTAGATGTTTCATTTTTTATAGATTTTGAAACGTTAAAGCAATACCGGATAACACAAAATTAGGAAATAGAAACAGATTTTCCGATTCCATAAAGAGTGAGAGACCGATTTGAAGATGTTTTGCGTCGCCGCCAACCAGAAAAATCGGAACACGGCTTGGTAAACCGGCATCCTGAAGTGTTGTTTGGACAAGTTGGTGAAACTGGCGGATTGCTCCAACCGCTCCCCAATAAATTCCGGCGGCTAATGCTTCTTCAGTGTTCTTGCCCGGATAAACGGCAAACGAAATATCATCGGTTGGAATGCGGGGCAATTGCGGTGAAATTTTTGCCAGTGATTCCGCCATCGCATTCAATCCCGGCAAAATCGCGCCGCCGGCAAAATAACCTTCCCCAGCAAGCAGATCAACCGTAACCGCACTGCCCGCATCAACCACTAAAATTCGTGTTTCCTTTTCAAAACCCAAATGCAACGCATTGAATGTCCGCCAACATGACGCCGCATAAACCGACAACAACCGGTCAAGTCCGACTTTTTCAGGAAATTCAACGTCAATCGGAATAGGAATATCTTTGTACGAAATTTCCTTGAACTGATCGCACGGTCTGAGTTGAATCAGTTTTGTTTGTAATTCGTTCCAAGAAAAATTTCCGGTCTGCGCAATAAACCATGTTTCCGGTTTATCCAAATTGTTGAGCCAATCAATAACAGTGTCAAAACCAGAGGATGAGGAATTAACAAAACTGCATGAATCAGCAAAACCGGACGAATCAACGAGACCGGACGAATTAACGGCAAGCACGGAATCAGGTTCGGGAACCGCATTGCTGCGGTAACCGTTTTGAAAGAAACCGAATTTGGCGCGTGTATTCCCAAGATCAACAACAATCATGGATTCAAATAATCATAATCATGGATTCATCAACGGTAACAGATACTCAACCGTACTATTCATATTGTCGAGTTTCGGATAATCCTCTTCGGGAATTTGCACCCGATAACGTTTACGCAGTTCAAGCACAATATCAAGCAGATCCATACTGTCCATTTCAAATTGATCACGGAATGAAACTTCATCTTTCATTGATGCAAAGTTTTCGTCTGGAGCAATATCGGAGAGAATACTGATTACGGCTTCTCGAATTTCAGGTCCGGTCATAGGAAAAATAAATTTAAGAATGGGTTTAAATAACATGCGGCGGTTAGTCTGCCAACAAGGTTTCGATTTTTTTTAACGATGGGGCGCAATGTTCCCGAACAGTTTCAAACAGTCCGACCATTGCGTAAATCGGTTCAAAAGCATATTCTAAATCGCCGTCAGCGTCAATAACATCCAACGCGATTTTAAAAAGATAATCAGGATCCGCTTGCATTATTCCTTGTGATCCGTAGTTTTCACCGGAATAACTGCCCGGTTGTTTAATCTGGTAAAGCCGGAAATGGCAATCGCCAACCAATACCGTGTAAATAATCCCGCCATAGGGAATATCACGTAATTGGTATTGCACGGAAGGATCATAACGAAGCCGTTGCCAATGAATCTTTTCCTCCTGCGTCCAAACAATAAGACGAACAATTAATTTGACAGCAGTTTCTCTATTCATTATTTCGTAAATATTTCAAACGGATTAGTGTTTAGACCTAATAAATAAATTCTTAATAAATAAATAAATTTATTGCCAGCCGTGCTAACGGCAACATCATGAATTACCGGAATCAATGATTGTTATATCCGCTTTCCGCCAATTACTTTTTCAATTCGGCAATTACTTTTTTGTTTTCTTCAAGTGCTTTGTCTTTTTCTTTAATTGTTTTATCTTTTTCCTTAATTGTTTTTTTGTCTGCCTTAATCGTTTTATTTTTTTCTTCAATCGCCTTGCTCTGTTTCGCGATAAACCGTTCTTTGTCTTGAAGTTCTTGCATGAAATCGTCTTCCATTTCCATCTCTACCTGAATATCTTCACTTTCAGAAGCCATGCGAAGACGGCGAATAATGGGACGGTACATTTTAGGAAATTCATCTTCATTCACATTGAGAATATGTTGATTGGAAGTACGGTTTTCCTGATCGAAGATACTCAACAATTTTTCGGCGTCGCTTCGGCGGCGTTGCTTGAGTTGATCGATCTGGATTATCCATGACCGATGATGCAAACTTTGAATAAACTCGTTTATCACCTCCAATTTTTTTTTCGTTGTGCCGTCTTTAACATAATGATCAACCTGAATAATGGAACAGTCGGGAATACCAATATCATAACCCAATAGAAAAATTCCGTAAATTGGACAAGCCTTTTTGTTGCCTTTCCTACCGTAAGTATTGTTCGGGTTTTGGTAATGAACGCCAAGATAACGTCGAAAACGCATGATATCAGTGGAAAATTTCGCTTTTTGTAATTCGATCATTGCTGTTTTGAATTTGCCGTCGGGAGTCAATATTTTAGCGGAAAAATCAAACCGGCATACTGTGAGAAACAATTTTTCCGCTTCTTCTACCGTAGTTGCCGGATTATTGAGAGGACGGCGCAAAGTACGCTCTTGCGAAGCAAAATCAATCTCCAACACTTCTTCCTCGATAATTGCCGAAAGAAAAGATTTCGCTACTTCTTCGTCTTCCATCATGAATTTGAAGACAACATCATAAATCGGATTGGCGATATGCATTTCGTTTTGATTAGATTTGTTGCGTTATTAGGTTTTGTCATATTTTCCGACAATAACAACGGAGTTAATGCCGACCATACCAAAAGAATTATTGAGAATATAACGGATATTTCCGACAGTTTTTGGTGTTCCGATCACAAGGTTCTCAATTTCACAATCGGGGTCGAGATTTTCGCAGTTAATAGTTGGATGAATCACGCCATCCTCGAATGACGGCAAATTTCCTGCCAATTCCAAAACACCCACAGAACCCATTGCATGACCGATAAAACTTTTGGTGTTATTGATGTATGTTTTTTTTGACTTGCCGAAAACTTGACGGATTGCCGCAATTTCCTGAACATCACCGGAAGGCGTTGCGGTAGCGTGCGTACTGAGCAAGTCAATTTGTTCCGGTTCGAGCGCTGCTTTTTTGAGCGCTTTTTCCATACATTGTTTCTGACGTTCCGGGTTTGGCAACACGAAATCGCTGGCGTCGCTGTTCATTCCATAGCCGACAATTTCCCCGTAAATCTTTGCTCCGCGGCGTTCCGCGTCGGCTAAGCGTTCCAGCGTAAAAATGCAGCCGCCTTCTGAAATCACGATTCCGTTTCGGTCACGGTCGAAGGGGCGTGACGCTTTTTCTGGAATATCATGTTTTGCCAACGCGTTTTCAGCGGCGAAGGCGGCGAAAATTCCGAAGGTGTGAATACTTTCGGAGACGCCTCCTGCCAATGCCAAATCGACTTCACCGAGCCGAAGCATCTGGATGCCCTGAATAATCCCGGCATTGCCCGCCGCACACGCCGCTCCCAGACAATAATGCGGTCCCGTAATCCGTAAATTCAACGTGATTTCTCCAGCCGGATTATTGGCAACTGTTCGCGGGTTATGAAAATGCGACCAAGTGGAACAATCATAATCGAATTGCTTAATATTGTAAACTTCGTTTTCGGTTTCGACATTCCCGTGTTCTGTGATTCCGACGAACACGCCGACTTGCGACGTATCGACATTATTCCAATTAATTCCGCTGTCGGCGATTGCTTCGTTGGCGCAGTAAACGGCGATACTTCCTGCGCGAGTTCCGCGTCTTAAATCTTTTTTTTTCTGATATTTTGTTGGTTCGAAGCGACATATTCCAGCAAGCGTTTTGCCGAAATAACGTATTTCATACGGTGAAATTCCGCTGATTCCGTTTAGGAGGGCATGACGAAATTCCGTTAAATTATTGCCGTTGGGCGAGGTTAAACCAATACCGGTAATTACAATTCGTTGGGTGTTATCCATACATTTCCTTAATGTGGTGTTTAGGATATTAGGATACACGGACTTTAGAAAAAGTCAATCAGCTGAGTCGATTGAAATTGATTTTACTCAAGCCAACGATGTTCTTTGTACCAAGATGCGGTTTGGTTGATTCGTTCTGAAAAAGATTTGAGCGGCGTAAAACCGAGTTGACATTTTGCTTTTTCGGGCGAACAACGCCAATGGTGCAGCGATTCCCATGCTTTGGCCCAATCGTAAGGCGTATTGATTTCGGTGAAGTGTTTTAATAATTCATAAAAAGTCGAAACGGCAAAAAGGGTGAAGGGCAAACAATGAATTGTTCGGATTTGTTTTTTTCCTAAGACGGTTCCGATTTCGCGTCCGACTTCGGAGAGACGGATTCCGTTATTTTCTGCCGCGAAATAAATTCCAGTTCCGATTGGCGATTCCGGCATCATCCGTTCGCCTGATTTCGCAACTGTAATCAGTAATTCACACAAATCTTCAGCGTGAATCCATGAGTAGATTTTGTCTTGAATTCCCGGAATGGGGCAAATTCCCAGATTGTTAATTGTTTTAAAGATTTCGAGGTTCATTCGGTCTTCCTCGCCGAAAACGATTGCCGGACGGATAATGGACGCGGGAAGTTGGTTTGAGTGTTTGGCGACCACTTTTTCTCCGCCGAGTTTACTTTTTCCGTAAGCGGAGATGGGACAAGGAAGATCGGTTTCCGCTTTGGGCTGTTCCGAATTGGACGGACCGGCGGCGGCGAGCGATGAAACGTAAATGAATACCGGCGGCGTTGAATTTTGTATAGCGGCGTTGACCAGATTTTCCGTACCAAGACAGTTAGTTTTTTCAAATTCCGATTTTTTCCTTGCTCGGACTTTTCCTGCCAAATGAAACACGGCGTCGCAATTTTTTACCGCTTGGGCGAGACTTTCGAAATCGGAAAGTTCGCCGTAACGCAGTTCCACCTTCAACGTTTTAAGTTGATCAGCTACGGATGGAGTCCGAACCAAACATCGGATATCGCCTCCTTCATACTGTAAACGTTGTATTAAATGCGAACCGATGAATCCGTTACCGCCTGTGATAAGAATTCGTTTCATCACTGTCAACGTTTTTGATTATTTTGGAGATTTAGGAACAATTGAATAATTGTTTAGGGAATGAACACTCTGTTCCCTATATCTTTATCTTTAACACCTAACTCTTCTCTATTTTACGAATTGGATTGCATCCAATCAATGAGGTAGGCGATGTTTCAGGCGGGCGACCTTTTTGCTAAAAGGTTACATTGCCTTTAGAGTTGATCATGGAACATGTGGTCCCATCATGTCCCATTTGTCCTTAATGTCCCTTCACTGAAAAAAAGTTTTCGGGAATGTCGGGAAACTTTTCGTAATTATTCAGTGGAATTTTCTATTGTAACTATTCAGTAATCTGTCTGAAAGACAGTATTTTCATAACCGCATGTCAACAACATACGGAAAAAAAACGCAACCGACCTAACCGTTGCCGAAAGGCAGAGGACATTGCTGGTCATTCTTCACAGGTCAGAGACCTACGGTTATGAAAATAATGCCTTCAGGCAAACAGACGACTGAACAGATACAATTTCTTACTTAAAAAGATTAGGAAAATTTTTGATGTTTTTTTGGGTCTTGCTTGATTAAACTGATTCTTTCCGGTTATAATGAGAACTTGTTTTTGATTTAAGAATATTCCTACGGTCTCCAACCGTTAATCGTATTGCCAATCCGGTTTTGGATTGTTTTGTCCGGTTTCGTGGAACCGTTGTGTTGTTGTCGTGTCGGTAACCGGAAATTTAAACTGTTTTCAGCACAGGAATGGATCAGGATTCGGCTTATTGGAAAAAAGAGGTCAGATATACTGCCCTGTCTGATATTGGTTTGCGGCGAGCGAATAATCAGGATTCGTGTGAAGTCAAAATTGCGACAACCACACGGCAATGGTTGGATCGTGGACATTTATTTATTGTTGCCGATGGAATGGGCGCTCATGTTGCCGGTGAAGTTGCCAGTCGTCTGGCAGTGGAAACAGTTGTCCAGAGTTATTTCAAACGAACAAACGAATCTCCGTCGCAAGCGCTGGTTCAAGCCGTGTACGATGCTCATCGAGTTATCAAAGAAAAAAGCCGACGCGAAGACGCTTACCGTGATATGGGAACAACTTGCGACGCTTTCACGATGTTACCGCAAGGTCTTTTGATTGCTCATGTTGGCGATTCACGGGTTTATCGTGTTCGCGGGCAGGTTATTGAACAGTTGACTTTTGATCACAGTCTTGTTTGGGAAGTCTGTCTGGCAACCGATTTGCCGTTTAATCAGGCTCCAAGTTATATTCCCAAAAATCAAATTACCCGATCCCTCGGTCCTACCGAAAAATTAGTGGTCGATCTGGAAGGACCTTATCCGATTACGGTTGGCGATATATTTTTAGCGTGCAGCGACGGTTTAAGCGGACAAGTGTCCGACTGCGAAATCGGCGAACTGCTCGCCATTTTCCCGCCGGAAACTGCCGCCGAAACCCTAGTGAATCTTGCTAACCTTCGCGGCGGTCCCGACAATATCACTGTTGTGATCGCACAAGCATCAGAATCTCCGAAAGCAACCCAAGAAGTTGACGCAGAATTAACAATTCCGCTTTCAAGTTGGGCGGTTTTGGGAATAACCGCTTTTTTCGGCATTGGCGCGGTGTTGGGTTTTACTTTGGGGAATGTTCAGATTAGTGGTCTGTTTGCAACGATTGCCGTTTTGACCGCATTTTTTTTCCTGACGCTTGCCAAAAAATCATTGTTTGAAGGTTCACCGTTCTTTCAGACGTTGCAATCCGGCAACAAAATTCCTTACACGAAAACGTCGTGCGTTCCCAGTTACGAATTTGTCGCAACACTTTCCGGGATTCTTCAGGAATTACGGTCGGCAACCAAAGGACATCAATTCATAGTCAACTCGGACGAAGCCAATCAGTATGAAAAAAAAGCCGTCAACGCCGTTAAGTCACAAGATATGGTAACGGCGATCAAAAATTATGCGTGGGCAATCAATCACCTAATGCGGGAATTGAAAAAATTAAGCGCCAAGAAAAAATAATCTGTTACTTTTTTATTGTTTAATCTAACCAATGTCCGATTGACGTCATTGTCTCTTTTATTAACCTTCGAGAAGTCCGCAGATTTTCGCAAATTGTTCTCTTTTGCCTTAGTTTTATTTTCACCGCGAAAAACACGAAAGGTTACGAAAGGTTTTAAAAAATAAAAAATAGGGAATTTCTAAAAACCTCGACCAATATTGATTTTAGTCGATTTAGGTCGAATTGGGTCGAACAAAAACGAGTTTTTAGAAGTTCCCAATAAAAAATAGAAACATCATTTTCGTGTCTCTTCGATTTTCGTGTCCTTTCGTGTTATTTCGTAGTTCAAAATCAGTATTAGAAATTCCACTGAATAATGACCATTATTTTTATATCATCATTATAAAATCTCTCAAAATAATCTGCGAAAATCGGCGTAATCTGCGGATTATTTTGTCCATGTGTCTATGGTTAATAAAAATAGACCGTTACAACTTTAAAATAAGGACTGTAAGAAGTATGCAAATCATTTCCGTTTCTCTTGGCAATCGTAGTTACGATATTGAGGCGGGTTCTGACAATCTGGAACATATCGGTTCCTTTTTAACGGCGTTCCAACCGATTTCGACCGCAGTCGTTTTGACCGACGACAACGTTATTCAACATGGTTATGCTCATCGGGTTGCGGACTCTATTTCAGAAACAGGAATTGACGTTCATCTTCTTTCGGTTGCGTCTGGAGAACAAAGTAAAACAATTGAGACAGCGGCAACTCTTTGGGAAACATTGCTTGACGAAGGGATTGATCGAAAATCTGTTTTGATTTCTGTCGGTGGCGGAGTGATTGGCGATCTTGGCGGATTTATTGCCGCGACCTACGCACGCGGTATCCGATTTTTTCAGGTTCCGACAACGCTTCTTGCTCAGGTGGACAGCAGTATTGGTGGGAAAGTCGGCATTGATTTACCAAAAGCAAAAAATATGGTTGGAGCATTTCTCCAACCGCTTGGCGTTTTGATTGACACAAAAACGTTAAAAACGTTACCGGACAACCAATATCGTAGCGGGCTTGGAGAAGTGATTAAATATGGTGTTTCTCTGGATGCCGAACTGTTTCAATTTCTCGAAAATAACGCCGAAAAAATCAATATCCGCGACCTTGCGATTTTACAACAGATTGTTTCGGATTGTTGCCGGATCAAGGCAACTATTGTTTCGGAGGATGAATTTGAAACGACTGGACGTCGTGTACTGTTGAATTACGGTCATACTTTTGCTCACGCATTTGAAATTCAGAGTCATTTTACGTTGTTACACGGGTTGGCGGTTTCTATTGGCGCGGTTTGTGCTGCACGGCTTGCGGTACGGCTGGGACTTGTCGATGAAACTTTTTTACAACGTCAACTCTGTTTTCATCAAAACTTGAAACTTCCAACAGAAATTCCCAACAATATTGATTGGCGACAAACGATAGCGTTGATGCGGCACGACAAAAAATCCGAGTTCGGCAAACTCCGTTTTGTGTTACCGACTGACATTGGAAGTTGCCGGTTAATCGAGGATATTGATCCACAGATTCTTGAACGCGGATTGTAACAATTTCAGGTGATTTTGGAATTTGGAGGCAGTTGTTTGGTCAATATCAGGTAGGCGATGTTTCGCCGAAATTTTTTGATTAATAGATTAATAATCGCGTCGGCGATAGCCGACTTGCCCCTGGGCACCTCTAATAATTGGTATTCTTAGTTTATTTTTTTTTCCCTTTTATTTTTTCTCAAGATTTTTCATTTTTTGGTATCATTTTTTTATTTTTTTAGGGTGTAATTTTGACTCTACGTATGTCTAGGTAATTTAGGTAATTTTTTAAGGGTGTAATTTTGATTCTACGTATGATTAGGTAATTTAGGTAAGATTCTAATTAAAATCAGATAAAATAGTGAACAAAAAATTTGGTTTAGTCTTGTATT
>JAIRLW010000635.1 GCA_031259095.1 Planctomycetaceae bacterium
CACTTTCCTAAAATAACAAACTACTTTTTGAAATATTTTTTGTTTTTTACATTAGCCCCGATAGGGGCGTCAAGATTTTTTACTGAATAGCCCACCCCAACGGGGTGGGGTTAAGTTCCTCCCAACCCGACGCCCTGAAAGGGCGACAAGATATTGATGATTTTGTAATTGACTCCGCAAAAAATAATTAACTGTTCTATCAATCAATATCCGGTTGCTCTTTCAGGGCTAGGTTTATGTTGTTTGACCCACCCCACTCCGTTGGGGCGGGCTATAATCCTAACGCTCTTTCAGGGCTAAAATACGATTTTACGACGCCTGAACAAAAATGACAAAATAGAGAATAACGCAAACGGAATGTTGCAACAATTGATTGTATTGAATAAAATTTGTCCTTTATATCTTTTTGTTTTCATTACACCGGGGCTGATAATAAATATTTGATCAATAAATCGAACAATTTTTTTGCCTGATCCGGATTGAGGAGTTCGGAATCGTACTGCATATCAAGAGTCAGATGATTCGCGTAACTGAAAGCGCACACGCCCAACACTGTTTGTGGACGAATTGGCGGAACAGAATGAATTTCCGTCAGTTCCAGTTCTTTGTCAATACGCAAATTTCCGTTATGAAGCGGGAACGGCGTTTGATGAAACAACAAACCAAGATTAGAAATTGTTACCGTTGTCCAGCAGCGGTTTTGATTGATCATTTTTTCGTAACTTCCAAATAATTTCCGATAAACGGTTAATCCGTAAATCAACGCCAAACCAAGATTGCATTTTTTAATGTGACGCATTTCACGGCAAATTCCTTGTAAAAAGGAATGATTGTTTTGGAGACGATTAGGTTTTCTGTCCAGAAACACCATACTCACAATATTGGCGGCAGGCATTAAACAATCGTTTAGTGTTCGCAAATTGGTTGGTATGGCAATACGAAGCCAACCCGCTTGTTCAGGTATTTTTTCGTGTTGCCGCCAATCGTTCATTGCAAGAAATAAAGAACGCAACAAAAAGTCGTTAATCGTAACTTTTGACAATTTCGCCAAAATCTGAACTTGTTTTGTTTCTTCGTCATTGAGTTTCCGGCGGAAAAGAGCCGGATAATTCGTCGGCGGTAAATTCTTTGATAAATCCGGTTTTTGCGGAATCAAGGGAATGATTCGGTTGAAAAGAAATGTTCTGGCTCGTTCAAGTCCCCAGATCTGACGCGGTAAATTCCATAAAAACGTACCAAAATTTTGACCATACCGCCCGCGGTTTCGCAGAAGCAACGGATGAACCGGTTCTCTCAATAACAAAATTTTAGGATTCAAAAAACATTTTTGTACGGAATATTCGATTAGAAGATCTTCAAGAAACCGTTGCATTCCCGCTGCGTCACTGGCGGAATGATGAACTTCAAACCAAAGATCACTTTGGTGATCCGCCTGTTCGTCCAATGTGATTTTCAACGCCGGTTCGCGTTCCAGATTGATTCCTTCCGCATGAAACGTACCACGACGAATTTCAATCGTTTCTACAGATAGTTTCCAACAAAAACGTCCCGACCGCGTTTTTTCTATAACAGAACAAAGCAACGGATGAATTTTCAAAATTTTTTGCAACGATTGGGACAAAAGATCAATATCAAACCGTCCCTGAAAACGTAGTTGCATGAAACAACTCATCGGATAAACCGGATGGCTGTCCACCAACATATATTCCTCAAACGGTGTTAGGAAAAAAGAATCGTTCTCATTCATAAGAGACTATTTCGTAACGTTCTATTTTGTTATTTTTGTTCGTGAATTGTGAAACCGCTCTACTCTCTCTACCAACATATTGTCCCTAACGGGACAAAAAAATATACAATGTTATTTTTTTATTACAAAAACAGGATTTTAAAGTGTCATGGGTATCGTAGTTAAAAATCAGTATTGGCAATTCCGATGAACTATGATAATTGTTTTAAATGATTACCATTTTTTCAATAGTTCGGTCAATGTTTTTTGTGTGTAGTATCCGCGTAACACAATTGGTTGCGACGGATTGTTCGGGTCGAATAACGCCAGAACAGGAACTTGTTCGGAACCAAGTCTTTTCAGTAACTCGGTCGCTTCGCCTTGACGGGTACAGTCGGCAACCAACGATATAATCTGTTTTTCATCAAGTAATTTTTGAACAGAATCCGTTTTCAAAACCGCCGCTTCCAGAACTTTGCAATTAACACACCAATCCGCCGTGAAATCAACAATAATCGGCCGGTTCAACACCCGCGCCGATTCAAACGCCGATAAGGTGTACGGCTGCCAATGTTGTCCCTGATTTCCGTGAAGACGGGAATACATCGCGGCTTCCAATGTGTACGGAAATTGAATGAATGGGACTTGAAACGAAAACAAAATAATTGTTGCGGGAATAATCAACGCCATGATTCCTTCCGCAATACTCCGTTTCCCTTCAAATTGACGGCGCCCCATCAACCAGCAGACAAACCAAAGTGCAAATAACAACGCCACCGTCGGCAACATCCGTTCTGTTTGTACGAAAAAAAGAATCCAAACAACCGCAATCAGCAGGAAAAATCCCATTGTTTTTTTGAATGTTTCCATCCATTGCCCCGGTTTCGGCAAAAAACGTAATAGTTCGGGAAATGCGCCGATCACAAGGTATGGCGACGCCATACCGAGTCCGATCATACCATAAGCAAGAAAAATCAGACTTGTCTGACCGGAACGAATTTGCATGTCCGCCCAATTAACCGCCGGACTCAGCAACGGCGCACCGCATGGAATTGCAAGAAGCGTGGTAATAATACCTTTGAAAAACGCGCCAAAAATTCCTTCCTGCCGCATGAGTTTGCCCGACGTTTCACCGCCAAGCCATGTTCCAAGCGGCGGCGGTACGGAAAGTTCCCAAACTCCCATCAGACTTAACGCCATCGCAAAAACAACACATGCCATCATGATATTGAATAAATCGAACGTAAATAGAATACTCAGCCCGCAATTCAAAAACGCCAGAAAAAGGAACACCGACAACAATCCCAACGAATACCAAAGATTCAACACCAACGCCTTAACACGGCTCTTGCCCGCTTGTTCAAAAAACGACAAAATTTTAAGACCAATCACCGGTAACACACAAGGCATAAAGTTCAGAATAATTCCGCCAAGAAATGCGTACAATAACGCGGTTTGAAAACCTGTTACCGGAACGATTTCTTGCGGTATGAAATTCGTTGTTGGTTTTACTGTTTGAGTGTCGGCGGCTTGGGAGTGGACAGTTTGTGAATCGGCTCGAAACACAAACCGGTCGGCAACTGAGGACGATTCGCGGAGATATTTTTTTACCTCCAACAACGGATCATAAACCGCTTCAAAAGAAACGGTAATCGGAATACAAACGCCGCCTTCGCCCATTTGACAAACTTGTCCGTCCAATGTTCCGCGAATCGCCTGATCTTTCGGTAATTCATTCTGAAACGTTAAAATCCATGTTACCGCATCGTGATGAGACTCAATGTCCACGTTAAACCCGACCGCGTTGCTGTCCACATCGGGAGCGGTCAACGGCTGTATTTTTTGCAACTTCAATTCAGGCGATTCAAATTGAAAAGTTGACCGGATTGTTCCGCCTTCCGGTTGTGTTACCGAATAGAGATGCCAGTTTTTCGCAATGGTTACTTCAAGAACAAGATATTGTTCGCAAAACACCCCATTAAGCGTAACCTGATTCCTCGAAGCCTGCACAGGATTTTCCGTGCCAAAACGGTCAAGACCGTAAAGAGTATCGAAATTAATCTGCGCCGAAAGCGGCTGCACCGGAATAGACAGCAGAATAAATAAAACAATAAAACGTGAAAAAGAATAAATCATCATCGTCAATGGTAAAATAGTTAGCAGTGAATAATGAATCGTTAATGTAATTTTTATTTTTGCAATCTAACAACGGTATTGCAAGCGAACCTAACACAATCAGGTTTTACTTCGCGTGTATCTTTTCCTTGATACCGCATTAATTAATTATAGCACGCGGAAAAATAAGGTAAACTCATGACACTTAAAAATTTTGCTTTTGAACGGCTGGAACTGTGAACGGCTGGAAATCGAAAAACAAAATCAACCGTTGCGGTCTTTCGGTGAAAGGCTGCCTTGGGATTATGGACGTAAACAATGCCCCGCAAATTTCAAAATAATCAAAAAAACGAAGCGCTGCTTGAAATAAATGGTCTATGTTTCTAAAATGAATCTTTCAAAACTTGGAAGTAAACCGTTTCATTCCCCTTAAATAAAGTTAGTTGGTCATTTTTTGCAGGGGACTTATAGAGACGAAAGAGACTTTAAGGACTCACTAATTATCATAATTACGTAATATATCAGTGGAAATTTTATTTTTTATATTAGCCCCGAAAGGGGCGTCAGGATTTTTTACTGAATAGCCTACCCCAACGGGGTAGGGTTAAGTTCCCCCAGCCAACCCAACGCCCTGAAAGGGCAACGGAATAGTTGATAGTGGAGAGTTGATAGTGGAGAGTTGATAGTGGAGAGTTACGCAAGCGGAATTTTTACTATCCACTATCCACTTTCAACTATCAAC
>JAIRLW010000239.1 GCA_031259095.1 Planctomycetaceae bacterium
AGTCCCTAATTTTTCAGATTGGGACAAATGGGACTCTTTGACCAATGGGACAATTGAGATTCTTCGACTAATGGGCATCTTTAAAAATAGTAAGTGGTAGTGTAAAGTTTAATTTCTATTACAATGATGTTTTTCTTACCTTTAACAACATCAACTCAAAAAATGAAAAATTTACTTTTATTGAAATTGCATCAAACTTGCGTTTCCCGTCCACAGCGCCGGAATTGAACCAAACACCGATTCTTTTTCCCATTAGTCCCTATCGTCCCTAACGTCCTTATTTATAAGGACATTAAGGGCAATAGGGATAATGGAAAAAATAATCAGTATTTTAGCGTACTCATATCAATTACGTAACGAAATGGAACTTTTCCGTCGGCTATTTTTTTGTACGCTTTATCGATTTCGGCGGCTTCGGCTTGAATCAATTCCACTTCAGGATAAATATTATTCGCTACTGAATAGTTCAGCATTTCCTGCGTCTCACGAATACCGCCAATTAATGAACCGTAAATTTTACGATTGGCATTGCCTAACGGTAATTTGGAAATGTTAATATTACTGTTGGCAGGCAAACCAACAATCGCCATCTCTCCGCCTATTTTCAACATCCGTACATACATCATCGGATCATAATTAACAGGAATTGTTGTAATAATAAAATCCATCGTGTTGTTCAACCCCTCAAGTTATTGCGGATTACGGACATTCACGTAACGTTTCGCGCCCATCCGTTTTGCGGATTCACGTTTTTCGTCGTTCACATCAAATATTGTTACATCAGTTTTCAAGTTAACCAAATATTGTACAGCCATGTGTCCCACTCCGCCGAATCCGGCAACTCCCACCTTGTCGCCGGCTTTGACCTTGCTGAATTTAATCGGCGACCACGTCGTAATTCCGGCACACAACAACGGCGCAACTTTTTTAATATCAGCGTCTTTCGGAATTTTAATCGCGAAGTTTTCCGAAACAACAATATTGTTGGAATAACCTCCCATTGTTATTTCATTTTCGTGATAATAATCTTTTGAGTTGTAGGTAAAAACGGTTCCTTTTTCACAAAACTGTTCTTTGCCTGCCGAACAGGAATTACATTGCCGACAAGCGTTCACCATACAACCCACTCCGGCATAATCGCCTATCTTGAATTTAGTTACGTTTTTCCCCATATTTGTTACTCGTCCCGCAATCTCATGTCCCGGAACCATCGGATAACGCGACTTGATATGCTCATTCCGGACGGCATGCAAATCGCTGTGACAAATTCCAGTGTACAGAATTTCAATCTGAATATCGTTGTCGCCGACCGCATGACGTGTAAACTCATACGGATGAAAATGATCATCATGAGAGTGAACCACAAAACCCTTTGCAGGTACACGATGAGTTTGTACTTCATTTTGTTGCGCAATAACATTACCGATTATTGCTGTTATCGCAATAATTGTACAAAGCATTTTCAGACTTGAAGACAATGTTGAGTTTGTCATTTTCAAATTCTCCTTTTATTTGAGGTTTTAAACATAATAAAATCGACTCAATTCGAATGAAATCGAGTAAAATAATTTTTGGAATTATTCAGTAGAATTTTCAAAACACGTATCGTTGTTATTTTAACAAATCTTATTTTTACCATATTTTTTTAACAAAACAACCTCAGTAGCAATGAATCCTCAAAAAAACAAACCTTATTACCTTACTAGGTGCATTTTTGTATTATTATTTTTTTCGGCGTCAAACCAACTCGATAGGGTCGAACATTCATAGCCATCGAATCACGTTTTTGTATGCGCCCCTGTAGGGGTTGAATCAAAATCATAACAATCAAATAAATCACAAAAATCACCGTTCAGACAATATAACAATTTTATTTTTACCACTTAATAGGATCGTTCAACCGAAATGGTTGCGGTACTTTGATTTTCTTTGACCGGACGAACCTGAATCTGAACGGCGATTCGTTCACGGATTGCCGGAACGTGCGAAATAATACCAATTTGTTTTCCTTCCTGCCGAAGTCCTTCGAGAACATTCAACGCCGTATCTAACGTTTGTTCATCCAGCGTACCAAAACCTTCATCAAGGAAAAGTGAATCGACACGAACTTGATGACTCGACATCGAAGAAAGTCCCAACGCAAGAGCAAGACTCACTAAAAAACTTTCACCACCGGAAAGATTTTTCGTTGACCGAACCGCTCCCGCCCGATAAGTATCAATAACTACTAATTCCAACGGCAATCGGTCAGGTAAATCGTAATACATAAGACAATACCGATCCGTCATTTTTTCAAGTTGACGGTTTGCGTGATCAAGCAAAATACGAAACGTTAATCCTTGAGCAAAAGTCCTGTATTTTTTACCGTCGGCAGAACCAATTAAATCGTCAAGCACGCTCCAAAGATTACAAATATTCTGTTGCGACTCCTGTTCTTTTTTCTTTTCCCGAAGTTTTATTGTATCATTTTCGTATTGAATCAATTGACTGTCAATCGCCCCGATTTCCTGTTGTAACAATGCAATTTTTTCGCCAAGTTCGTTGTATTCGGCTGAAATTTGTTCAGCGTCCGGTTGACCGTCTTTTTGTTGTTCAATAATTTCATTGGTCAATGCAATTTTATTTTCGTTGCGTCGCGTTTCCAACCGGATTCGTTCCGCTTCCAACTGTTGTTTTTCGGTTTCAAGAATCTGTCGGACTTCCGGCGTAAGTCTTGACGCTTTAAACTCGTCTTCCGAATCAAAACCAACTTGTTGAAGAAATCGATTCCATTCCGTACTCAATTCGGCAATCGTCTGATTAGTTTCGGCAATATTTTTCCCAACAATCGTGTAACGTTGTTGGAGAAACGAATATTCATTTTCCGCTTTTTGACGGTTTTTAATCGCCCTTTCCGAATTTTGTTGCGCAATCCGTACCGACTCGGCGTATTGACGTTCCGCCTCGTCTGGATTGTTGTTGCCGAAAATTGTCGTCCGTTGTTCGGTTTGCTCTTGACGTTGTTTTGAATATGTTTCAAATTCTTCGGTTCGCAGCCGGTGTTGCGTCTCCAGTAATTGGACAATATTTTTTTCACTGTTCCATTTATCCTGAAGATTCTTACCTTCCTGAAACAATTGACGAAACGATTCCGTTTCCGACCGGAATTTTTCCGCTTCCGTAATATTGTTCGAAATCTCCCGAACATGTTGTTCCGCATTTTTTATTGTTTCATTGATTGTTTCCAACACAGGCATATCGGCGCACTCAAGACGTTTCAATAATTCGTCAATCTGAGATTGTTCTTGTTTTGATTTTTCGGTATTCCCGTTGATTTGTGAATGCAATTGAACGAGTTCGCGCGATGCGGTTCGCTGTTCGATTTCGAGGCTATTTAATGTTTGAATAAATTCATCAAGACAACGTTTGGCTTCGTTCAATTTCAATCCGGTTTTCTCCGGTTTGGGAATATTATCGTGCGCAAACGGATGTTCCAACGCGCCGCAAAGCGGACACGGTTGACCGTCGCGGAGATGTTGACGATGTTCGTCCAACGCGGAAATTCGGTTCAATAACATCCATTCGGTTTCAAGTCCGGCAACTTCCTGTTTTGCCTGTTCGATTTTTTGGACAACAATCAACCGATTGGTTTCCGCTTCCTGAATGATTGTTTCCGACCTTTTCATTCGTTCCAGTAAGTCCGATTTTTCTGTTTCAAATATTTTCAGATGAATGACGGCAGTCCGCAGATGCTGCCAGTTTTGAATTTGTTTCAAAATTTCGGTCTGTTGTTGCGCCAAACCGGAAAGATTTTGTCCGGTTAAAAGTTTTTCGGCGTTTTTTTCCTGCTCTTCAAGTGTTTGGGCAATCAATTCCAGCGTCTTATTTTTCAACAATTGAGCGAGTTGTTTTTCAAATTTATTGATGTTTTTCTGATGAATGTTACGGTCGGTTTCCAATTGGTCGCGTTGTTTTTGAACGGTTTTAATCGTTTCATCAAATCCGCTGATTTTCGTATCAAGTTCACGGACGCGGCGAAGCGTTTCCAATCCGGTTTCACGTTTTTGTTGCGCAATGTTTAATTCCTCCGACGCGCGGCATTCTTCTTCACGGCTTGACATGAGAGTTTCGTTTGCCGGCGGAAGAGCATCGGTGATTGTGTTCCAATTTATTTTTTCCGTTTCAAGATTCTTGCGGTATGTTTCCAAAATATTAAACTTCGGTTCCGCTTCCAATGCTTTCATCGCCATGACCAGTTGTTTTAATTTCGGTTGAAAATCGGTTTCCGACTGACAAAACGTTTGCCATGTCTCTTCAAGTTTTCGGGTTTCCTCTTCCAATCGGGCGATTCGTTCAAAACGTTGCAAAATTTGAGTCAATTTATGAAACCGTTTTTGTCCGGCTTCAACCGCCAAAGTAAGTTGATTCCGCACCGTTCGCTTTTCCTCAATTCCCTCGAAATCAGGAACCGTAATTCCCCGCAATTCCGTTTCGATTAATTGACGTTTATTTTGTTCTTCCTTATTCCGTTCATGAACTTTTTTCGATACATCGCCGTAAATTTCCGTACCGGTAATTTGTTCCAAAATTTCCGACCGCTCTTTGGCGTCGCTTTGCAAAAACTTATCGAAATCGCCTTGAGCAAGGAGCATCGACCGCGTAAAACGATCAAAATTCATACCGGTTTTTTCCTCGACCATTTGCGCAACTTTCGATAATTTCGTTTCAAGCGGTTTCCATGTTGTTCCGTTGTCGGCGGATTCGGCAACGGGTTCGGCAATTTCGTGTTTCGGTTTCTGAAAATTCCCGTCCGGTTTTTTATTCGCACGCTGCTGATACCACGAACAAAGAAATATTCCATTTTTATTCGTTTCAAAAACAACCTCTGCGGAACAAAATCCGGTTCCGCGCGACATGATTTCATTTTCACTCTGGCTGATTGATTTCAGACGCGGCGTTCTGCCGTAAAGAGCAAGACAAATCGCGTCCAGAATCGTGGTTTTGCCGGAACCGGTCGGTCCGACAATCGCAAAAATTCCGCTCGATGTAAAGATGGGATCGGTAAAATCAATCTTCGTTTTGCCAACAAGCGAATTAAGATTTTCCAACTCAATCGAAAGAATTTTCATATTACAAAAATTTTAGAAATTCAACATTTAATTAATTATTGTCCCCAAAGTCCTATTGGTCTCATTTGTCCTTACTCTGAAAAATTTAGGGATATTAGGGACGATAGGGACTCTTGGGATAGATAAATTCTGACTATTTCAGAATTTTAATCTTTAGTTTAGCGATCACAATAATAATAACTGCTTACGCAAAATAAACAAGGTGATGAAAAAGCATGTGGTACAGACCTATTGTTAGAAATTTTTCCCCTACTACTTCCAAGTTTTACGTACTTTCGTAGAATAACTGCCAAATAACATTTTCCCTGTCCCAATAGCAAAATGGATATTGTTGAATCATTACCGGATTTTACTATTATTTTGACTTTTTTAAGGAGAATACGGCAACACTATGACCGCTACATTAAAATCAAAAGAGATTCAAAACAATTGTTCCGGCATCCAACCGGTTTCTGCCAAACCGAACCCAATTCCGGTTTCATCGCCGACAACTCCATTGGAAACCGTTTTACCGTCAGCGGTTCCATTGTTGGCGGTTCCCAAAGTTTCGTTATCAACGACATTGTTATCAACGGTTTTACCGTTGGCAGAGCAAAAACAGGTCAGTTCGTTTATAGACGATTTTGACGATGATTTTGATGACGACGATTTTGACATTGACTTTGACGACGATTTTGAAAATCTTTCCGACGCGGAATTTGACGAATTTGGCGACATTGATGAGAGTGATTTTGAAGAGGCTGAAATTCCTGAAGAGGATTTTGACACTGACCTCGACGAACACGACGATTTTGACGACTTCGACGGAGAATAGTTTTGTAGTTAATAGTTTATAGTGAATAGTGAATAGTGTCGCAAGCGGATTATTGCCGTTTCGGAAATTCAATCGCTTGCGACACTATTAACTATTCACTACTAACTATTAACTAATTTTTGACATGGTACAATGTTTTGAGTTTTGTCATTTTGAATGAAGTTTTTGACAGAATTTTCTTTTATTTTTCCATTTTTTTCATTTATTAACGAGGTTTACGAGTGCCGGGTACAGCCATAATTGGTCTCCAGTGGGGAGACGAAGCCAAAGGTAAAATTGTCGATTTGCTCACGGAACAAAACGAGATTGTTGTTCGTTATCAGGGCGGAGCCAATGCCGGTCATACCGTCGTTGCCAATGGGACGAAATTTAAATTATCGTTAATTCCGAGCGGTATTTTTCGTCCTCAAGTTCAATGTGTGATTGCGGGCGGCGTGGTGTTGGATCCTGCTTCCATCCTGAAAGAAATCGATTCTTTGGTCGCACAAGGAATCAAAATCGGCGACAATCTGATGATTAGCGACCGCGCCCATGTTATTTTTCCATGGCATCACACTGCCGACTGGATATTCAACAATATCGGGAATGACGAACCAATCGGAACAACAATGCGCGGAATCGGTCCTTGTTATGAAGATAAAGTAGGACGTTCTCTGGCGATTCGGGTGAGCGATCTTTTCCGACCGGATTTCAAAGCGTTAGTCGAACATATTGTTGGCGTTAAGAATCGGTTGTTTTTGGGGATTACCGATCATTGCGACAACACGATGGGGATTTCCGGTCTGGACGCCGAATTGGATGCGGAATCCATTTACCGGCAATATCTTGGTTATGCTGAACGTCTTCGGTCTTATGTTGCCGACACAACGAATTATTTACTTGACGCGGTTGACGCGGACAAACGAATCCTTTTTGAAGGCGCACAAGGATCGTTACTGGACATTGATCACGGAACTTTTCCTTATGTTACAAGCAGTAACAGCAGCGGCGCAGGCATTTCCGGCGGCAGCGGTATTCCGTCTCATTTTCTCAAGAAAATTGTCGGAATTGTCAAAGCGTACACGACTCGTGTCGGCGGCGGTCCCTGCCCGACCGAACAAGACAACAACATCGGTCAACGAATCCGGGAACGCGGCAACGAATTTGGAACAGTGACCAAACGTCCTCGTCGTTGCGGTTGGTTTGACGTGGTTGCTGTCCGTTATTCGGCAAGACTGAGCGGTGTTGATGTACTTTCGCTCATGCTTCTGGATGTTTTGAGCGGTTTCGATTTCCTTCAAATTTGTACCGCATACGAAATTGACGGACAACGTATCGAATATTTTCCGAGTCGAATTGAAGATTTGCGAAAAGCGGTTCCGGTTTATGAAACATTACCCGGTTGGCAAGAGGAAATCACCGGAATCACAAAATATAACGATTTGCCGGTCAACGCCAAACTTTATATCAAACGAATCGCCGAACTAATCGGCAAACCGATTGAAATTATTTCTGTGGGACCAGACCGGCAACAAACTATTTTTGTGTAAAAAAATAACAAACAAACAATCAATCAATAATTATTTTTTGTCCCATTAGTTCCCATTGTCCCTTATGTCCCTAAAATTCCCTGTGTAAAGAATAATTACGTTTATTCAAGGACATGTTCCTTAGCGATGAAGAAAAATTGGACATTATTACGGATTTGCTCCAACAATCCAGACGGATATTGTTTATTACTGGCGCTGAAATTTCTACAGACAGTGGTTTGCCGACTTATCGTGGAGTTGGCGGGTTGTACAATTGCGGTCGGACGGAGGAAGAATATTTGATTGAAGAATGTCTCTCTGGTACGATGTTCCGGCGAAACGTCACCTACCTGATATTTATCTACTTTGAACGAAAATTTCACTGAAATATTCCGTAATTTTTTTATTTCATTCAATTTTGTAACTTGTCAACGCTTTATTTATTATGGCAACTCAAGAATCCGTTCTAACCCGAATCCGTGTTGCGCTTGCGGATCGAAAACAATCGCCGTTGGATATTCCGGCAACACCCAAAGTCTGGGACATTCATGAATATTCGCCGTCCGAAATGACCGAACAGTTCCAAAAAAATCTTGAAACAGTTAAAGGCGAATTTGTTTTGTGCAACGATTTTTCTCATGCGGTTCGGCAAATCAATGAATTACTGAACACAATGAATGCGACGCAACTTGCCGTGCTTGACTGTCCGTTGAGTCGTAAAATTGCGGAGGAGTTGAATACGATTCAACGCAGAAATTTTGTTTTTGCGCCGTTAGATTCCGCCGATGTTGTTCCTGAAACGTTATCGACGCTGGATGCCGGACTGGTTTCGCCGGAATATTTACTCGCCGACACCGGAAGTTGCCTTTTTTCCGCGCCGACAGCGTTTGACCGTTTAACAACATATTTGACGCCGGTTTTGATTGTTGTTGCGGAAAAATCCATGTTACGCGAAAATCTTCCGGCGGTTTGGTCGGAGATGAAACCCAAACTCGAAACGGCAGTCAATGGTGAATTTGTCATTGTTACGGGACCAAGCCGAACCGCTGATATTGAGAAAATATTGATTCTTGGCGTTCATGGTCCCAAACGATTGATTGTATTCCTGTTACCATGAATGATACTGTGAACGGTTACGAATAACCTTTTTTATTTTTTTGTGAAGGGTATAAACAGTTACGTCCCATTAACCCTTTGATTCCCAGCATCCCTAAGTTTCCAAAAATAACAATGTACCGTTTATTTTCCCTATTTTTTTCCGTTGTTTTTCTTTTGATTCTTTTTTGTTCCGGTTGTAACGACCAAACGGTTCCGGCGACATTGGAATCATCTCAACCGGAAACGGAATCGCCGTCCACTCCGCCATTGCTTCCTAACCCGTTTCAACCGCGTCCGGTTGTGAACGAGTGGACGTTAAACGAATCCAAAAAGGAACAGGATATTCCTGTTATGCCCAAACCGGAACAGGTTGAAACTGAAATGAGTAATTCCGCAACAGTTCAACCGGAGCCGATTAAACCGGAACAAGAAAAATCGGAACAAGGTGAACCTGAAACGAGTAATTCTATAACAGTTCAACCGGAGCCGATTAAACCGGAACAGGAAAAATCGGAACCGGTTAAACCTGAAACATTGTTGTCTTCGGCAAACGATGCTTTTGCTCAAGCCGCCATGAATCAAAATTCTGTTCCGACTCTAAACGATTTTGGCGCTGTAACGCCGAACACTTCCGTTTCGGAATTGCCGAGAACCAATGGAATAACGTCTGTTGAACCGTTAGCAGAAGTCAAACCAATAGAAGAATCCCAACCAACTGAAACTGAAACGACAAATCCGGCGGAAAAAAATGAGGAGATTTCTGTTATTCCGAAAGAATCGGAACCATTTGTTTCTGATTCAATTCCCGTTACACCGTCTCCGGTTAATCCGCTTCGTCAGGAAACTCCGTTACCGACCGTGGACGTTGTGCAAAATCAACCGGAATGGCCGACAATAAACGTTGCAAAAAATCAACAGGAACCTCCGACAAAAGAAGTTATAAAAACAATGGATAAACCGTTGGAGTTAAAGGTTGAGCCGTTTGACGCGAAACAACCATTTAATCCTGTTGCGGTTAATGGCGAATTGTTTGTTGGTTGGGAAAAACCGAAACTTCTTCTTGTGTTTACCGGATTTCTGAACGGTTATGTGGAACCTTGCGGTTGTGCCGGTTTGGAACAGATGAAAGGCGGTTTGAGTCGTCGTTACACATTTTTCAAGGAACTCGAAGAGAAAAAAGGTTGGTCGATTTTGCCGATTGACGCCGGTAATCTTAATAAAGGTTTTGGTCGTCAGGAGGAGTTGAAGTTTAATTTTGTGATCGACGAGTCGCTTCGGTTGATGAAATATCAGGCAGCCGGAATTGGCAATCGGGAACTTCTTTTGCCGACGGATGCGTTAATTTTGTATTTCGTTGATGTTCCGGGTATTCCGCGACGTTACACATCGGCGAATGTAGCGATTATGGAATTTGATCCTGATTTTACTGCGCCGTACCGTATTTTTGAACAAAATGGCGTGAAAGTCGGCGTAACGTCGGTGATTGGTCAATCGTTACTGAAACAAGTCAACAACGATGATATTAAGCACGAAGACGCGGTGAAACGGTTAAAGGAGATTTTACCGCAATTTGCGGCGAAAAAATGTAACAAACGTGTTTTAATTATTCATGGTTCGGCGGAGGAAACGAAACAAATTATCCGTTCTGTGACGGGGCAATTCGATTATATCATTCCAAGCGACACTCCGGCGGAACCGCCGTTTCGACCCAATTGGATGGAAAACAGTATGTTGATTGAAGTTGGTGAAAAAGGAAAATTTGCGGTTGCGATTGGACTTTACGATGATCCGAACACGCCGTTTCGTTATCAACGTGTTCCGTTGGATTCCCGATTCGAAAATTCAAAAACGATTACCGCTTTAATGCAACTTTATCAGGAACAACTGAAAGAAACCGGTCTTCATGGACTCGGCATTAAACCGATTCCGAATCGCCGTGCGATAGAAAGCGGCCGGTTTATGGGTTCAAAATCCTGTGCGGATTGCCATGAATTATCGTTTCAAGTTTGGCAAAAATCCCGTCACGCAACCGCATGGCGTTCACTGACGGAAACGTCAAAACCGTCTCGAACCTTTGATCCTGAATGTATTGCGTGCCATGTTGTTGGTTGGAATCCGGCGGAATTGTTGCCTTATGAACACGGTTTTTTGGGTGAAAAGGAAACGCCGGAACTTATCAATGTCGGTTGTGAAACCTGTCACGGTCCCGGCGAAAATCATATCAAAGCCGAAACAGGTTCTGATGCGGCGTTTCAGGAAAAACATCGTAACATTATCCGTTTACCGCTTAACTCCGCTAAAAAAGTCTGTATTCAGTGTCATGACGGCGACAATTCACCATATTTCGATTTTGAAACCTATTGGCAAAAAATCGTTCATAAAGAACAGTGAGTAGTGGAAAGTTGATAGCGGAAAGTGGAGAGTAACGTAAAAAATATCAAACGTAACAAAAAAATAAGACAGGCAATGTTTCGTAACTATCTATTTTTATTACATAAAATTAACATCATTTTCATCATTTACCGATTTGTAAACATCATGTTAATTAGTTCTTGTTGATTTTACATTAATTCAATTATTATTTCAGTATTTCAGTATACTCCTCACACTTGAAATTTCGGTTTTCGTTTTAAAAATATATTTACTAAAATCGCCCCAACGGGGCAACCGGCATTAGCGTAGGGCAACGCCCTACGTAACAAATATAAGCCATATAAGCCCTGTAAGGGCGGCAGCAATAAGATTACGATATTTCGGCTTGC
>JAIRLW010000018.1 GCA_031259095.1 Planctomycetaceae bacterium
TCCGATGTACGGAAACGCTCGCGTTGACGTTGAATTTCATGGGTGCTGCGTTCGACCATCTGTTGACGGACATTTTTTAATCGGGTCAAAATTGATGCATCGTAAATGGTATCGCCAACCCGAACAACTATACCGCCAAGAGTTTCCGGATCAACCACACACCGAATAACCGGTTCACCGCCAATAATACCCCGCAGTTTTTCCGATAACGATGAAAGTAATTGCGTATCAATTTCAGTTGCCGTCGTAATAATAACAGGAATACGTTTGTGATACTTATCCAATAGTTTGTTCGTTTGCACGAAAATCGGTATCAGAATATCAAGCCGATTCCGTTTGGCAACTATTTTCAGAAAATTCCAAAACAACGGCGTCGCAGTGTCCGCAAAAACCTTTTTAAGTAAAGAAATTTTTTCTTCTGTCGAAATCATTGCCGAACCAAGAAATGCAGCAAATTTCGGTTGCGCTTTCAAAACATCAATCAGCGACAAAAACTCATCAACCGCATCGTCAACAGAATGATGTTGTGTTTCGACGGCGTTCAGATACGCTTCGGCATAAACTTCCGCAATCTTTTCAACATCCACATCCGCGTTAAATTCCGCAGCAAATTGAGCATCTTGTTCCATTGTAGTTACCGATTAATTGTTAAATGTTAATATTTTTAACTTTTAATTTTTAGCAAATTCATCAAGCGCAGCACGAATGAGTTCGCGGTGATGTTCCGGTTTAACTTCGGCACGAATCATCTTTCCAGCAAGGTTCGTCGCAAGCACCGCACTGCGTTCCGCTATCGTTTGCAACGCCAATGTTGTCGCATCGTCAATCTCACGCATTGCCCGATTACGTTCCTGAATTGCCGCTTCGCGAGCTTTTTCAATCATTCCGTCTGCAACCTGTTGAGCATCCTTGCGAGCAGTATCAAGAATTTGGCGAACTTCCGCTTTGGAATCATCCAGTTTCTGTTGATATTGTTTCAAAATCTCTTGCGCTTCCTCATTAACCCGTTGAGCAGACGCAATTTTGTCAACAATACCCCTTTCACGTTCATCAAGTGCCTTGGCAATCGGTCCAAACGCAAATTTAGCAAGAATCACAAACACAAGTAAAAAAATCACCAGCGACCAAATCGCCGTGTCGGAAACCACTTCCAACGGATTCAAACTGGGGGCTTTGTGTTCGCTCGTGTGTTCCGCCTGTTTGGATTCAGAAGAAACAATAGACTCCTGATTTTCGTGTTGCGCCAAAACCGCTTGCGCCAATCCGGCAAAACTCAACAACAGCAAAAATACTAAAACTATTCCGACAAAAAAAGTATAACGGTTCATTAATATATGGAAACTAAAAGGTGAAAATTATGTCAACGACATAAACTTTTTTAATTTTGAAATTCGTTTTTTGTAGGAACATATCGTTGTATGTCCCGAATCAAGTTTGCTTTTTACATCGGCTTCATTCAAAGAAAGATTGTCATAATCATTGTTGTTGCATTTTCTTGAATGTCAAGAAATTCGTGATTTAATCTACCGTAACGTCTTCTCAAATTCATCTAATGTTTGGCTTTCAAAAACATCAATGAGCAAGGACTCTAAAGCAATCGGATCAAACATTTGATGAATTGCCGTTTCAATACGTTTAGGAATTTTTGTAAACTTCTTACGCAAAGCCGCCAAAACCATCTTTTGTCCGCCTATTGTTTCGCCTATTGCTTTACCTCTTGCCTCACCCCTTGCCTCACCTTTGGCTTCGGCTTCTTCAAAAATGGTCTTAATCATTTTTTTTGTCCTTTCCTTAAAGATTGGTTTTAATGCTTCATTGACTGTTTCGGCTTCTAACTGTTTTCCGCGTGCAGCGAAGACTTTTGCAGCAAAATCGAGAAATTCGTTTGTTAGGATTATTTGTTGCTCCTCGTCATCAATTTCTTTGAGCGGCAACATCGCATCGGCAAACTCATCCTCCATTCCTTCGGTCATTTTTTTCAAAACACCCAAACCAAGACGCAATATCGTACCGCCACACAAATTATTGCTGTCTATTGCCGGTAAATCAATTACATCGTATTTGATTTCCACTATAGTTCCGATTGGTTGTCCATTTTTATCTTTGGGCAACCAATCAGACAATTTCGTATAACGCCGTTGACGCGGTTTTTTACCGGTTCGCAGGACAATGAAATAAATTGCCGACAGGACTTTTTTCTTTTCTTTGAGTTCTGTCCACCAAATTGCGCTGGCGAAACCGAGCAATCGAACAGGCAATGTCTTAAGTAAACTTCCGGCATGTTCAAACAGAATCACCGCTTTCATGTTGGCGTTGCAATCCTTAAGCGGGCAACAAAATACCAAATCTAAAATCCGTTCATCACCTTTCCAACCGATATAATGGGTCGGTGCGGGATAAATTTTATTTATCTCTATACAGTTAACGAAGTTTGGATCGGCATAATTTTTTAAAAAATCAATAAACACTAATAAGCGTCCGAAAATATTTTTGACAAAAGTATCATAAATATTTCCTGGTCTTGTTTTTGATTCTTTGGCAGTTCGATGATTCATTATATAGTTTGGTAAAACTTTTTTTGACAGGCAAAGTAGGCGATTTCTTGCTGAAAAGCCGCCTACCTATTTCGATTTCAGCCGAAGTTTATTGTCAAAACAAGTTTTTAGCGGTTGCCGTCATACGGACGGTTTTACAACATTTGGTTTTGTTTGTTCGGGCGGGATCTATCCGACGAACAGACACAGGATGCAAATAACCAGTGCGAAGAGAGCGAGTCCTTCGACTAAGGCGGCGGTGATGAACATAAGTGTTCTGAGTTGTCCGAGCATTTCCGGTTGTCGTGCGGAGGCGTCGATAACTCGTGATCCGATCAGACCGATTCCGATACTTCCGCCAATCACCGCTAATCCGGCTCCGATTCCTACTCCAAGATAACCAAACGAGGTTTTGGAAATGGAAAAGGAACTTGTTGTTCCGGCGCTGTCCTGCGCCAAAGCGATGGCTGGGGCAAACATGAGGAACAAAACAAGACACAAAACTACAATTCGAGCAAACTTGTTCACGAAAAATCTCCTTTTTTTTAATGGATTTTTAATGGATAGTGAAGTTGGAGAAGGGAGAATTTGAGGATTTAAGAGTATAAAATCTGTAAGTTCTCGCTCTTCCGATTTTTTAGTGTTGGTGTATAGCCATTCCGATATACACGGAGGTTAAAAAGGTAAAAATGTACGCCTGAAGGAAGGCGACAAACAATTCCAGAAAACTGACGCAAACGGACGTAACGATAACTAAAAAGGTGATTGGAATCCACGCATAAATTGCCCATGCGGACATGGGAATAAACGCGAGAAACACGGCAATCATCAAATGTCCGCCGAACATATTTGCCATAAGACGAATACACAACGAACAATGTTTCACGAAAAAACTGAACACTTCCAGCACGAACATGAACGGAGCCAACACAACTCCGATAACGCCGTCCATTGGCGGAATCATTCCGAGCCAAAAACCGGTAACGCCGTGATAAATCATTCCGGTGCCGACAACAACGATTAAGGTACAAATTGCCAAAACGCCGGTAACCATTACCGAACCGGTTGGCGATCCTGCCCAAGGAAGCATTCCGCCGAGATTACAAAATAGGATAAAGAAAAAAAGCGTCCACAGATAAGGAATGAACGGGGCGGCGTCTTTTTTTCCGATGGAGGGAACAATCACTTCATCTTTCATATAAACGAGAAAAACTTCGATTAAATTCCAAAAACGTCCTTTAACCGGTTTTCCTCCGCGAACCCGTGCAGCCATTGGTAAAAAAATGACAACCATCAGGATAGCGGCGGCAATTTCAATCAACACGAACTTTGTTATTCCAAGATTGACCAGGAAATGAGGAATTTCGAGATGACAAAACGGAAGATGAAAATAGTCCGTATCTTTGACATGTCCGGCGACAAGGTCTTCAATATTTATTCCACCGCTCATTGTTATCTGGACAATTAAAATTTTGATAAAGGAAAAATAAATCGACTAAAATCGATTAAATTCAACCGAATTGATTAAAATAATTGATTAAAATAATTTTTTGCTGAAAGTTTTTATTGAAGTTATCTATCGTTTTTTGAGGCGATTCTGACGAGTTGCCAAAAGCCGAGTACGGCTCCGAGTATAACGCCGAGTATGACAAACAGAACCACTGTACCGAACAGATAATCCAAGCCAACTCCGATAATTGCCGGAAGAACCATTTCAAATCCGATATTGGAAATCCGAACCGCTAAAGCAATATCTTTTTGGGAATGTTCATTTTCGGGATTATTTTCTTCCGCGTTTGTTTCGCACATTATTACACACGCTTTGAATTGTATCTACCTTTTCCGATTATGTCAACAGGAAGCGGTTTACTACAATCAGTCCGTTAACTGAATTTTCCAATCATTTCCAACTTCAATTGAAATCAGTTAAAAGTTCTATTTTACACAAATCATTTTAATTATTATAGGGATAGGTTGGAGAAATGGGAGAAGGGGGGTAAAAAATATTGGGAAAATATTGAAAAAAATTTTACCTATCCAAGAGACGCTGTTCTGGGGGCTTGTAAAGATTTTAGAAATCGGGATAATGACAAACTCTTTTTTGTCAGAAATGGACATTTTGAGTGATTGATCGGGGCGTGGCGCAGCCTGGTTTAGCGCGTCTGACTGGGGGTCAGAAGGTCGCAGGTTCAAATCCTGTCGCCCCGATTAAACGGAAACCTTTGTAAATTAACGATTTACAAGGGTTTTTTTACGTCTTGACAAATAATGACGATGTCAGTAAATTAGACAAAATTAGACAAAATTGGACATTTTTACCCAAAAAAAAGACAACTTTTAGACAACCAAAAAAATATTATGAGCGTCTTCAAAACATCAAAAACTATCGAAAAACCCAATAACGCCACCGTTAAAAATGGAATCGTTACCTGGTTCGATAAATGACGTGTGTTCTTAACTGATTATTACATAAGGAAACTTCTAAAAACTTCGACTGAAATCGACCCAAATCGATTTTAGTCGAATTGAGTCGAATTGAGTCGAATTCGGTTGATCAAAAAAACAAGTTTTTAGAAATTGCCTTTCGTAAATATTCGTGTTTTTCGCGGTGAATATAACAATAATTTAAAAACAATTAGTCAAAATGAATTATTTGTTACGTTTATTTTTTATTATTGGTTTTGGAATATTCGGAGTTGCTGGAATTTCCAGAGTCAACGCAAATTCAAACCGTGTCTGGCAGACAACAATTAGTGTTCAATGGCGTGAAACGCCGCTTGGCAAATCGTTACAACGTTTGGCGGAAACACAGAAAATCGGACTCTTAATCGACCGACGTTTAGATCCGTCAACTCCGCTCCATTTCGAATCAACCGGACAACCATTAGGAAAAATGTTGCAACAATTAGCGTTATCGCTTGGTCAAGGTTGTGTTTTATTCGAAACAACCGTTTATTTGGGACCTAAAAATACAGCGGAAATGTTACCGGTTTTACTTGCGGAACAACAGAATCGGCTCGAAAAATTAACGCCGCGACGTGCCGCAATTTTCCGCCGCAAAATCTCTCTCAATATTCCTTTTCTTTCCGAACCCAAAAAAATTCTACAAAAATTATCGTTGCAAAATAATTTCCGCTGGAAAAATCTTGAAATTCTGCCGCATGATTTATGGAACGAAAAATCGCTCGACAATCTTTCACTCAATGAATTACTAACGATTTTGCTGATTGGTTTTGAAATGACTTTTGAAATTGAAGATGATGGCGAAACGTTGAGGATACTTCCGTTATCGCAACGGCAATCACTGCCGCGTTCAACGGCAACTATTGAAATTCCGTCTAAAAAAACGGAACAAAATATTTTGGATATTCAGAAACAAAAAAATCAGGAAATTCAAAAAGGACAAAATACACAAAATATAAAAAATGTACCCCAACTTCCGCTTGCCCAACGGCGTTTTACGCTTAACGTGGAAAACCAACGTCTCGATATATTGTTACAATCGTTAGCGGAACGGCTCAATATGAAATTGGAACTTGATGAAAAATCGTTTGCCGCTAAAAGTGTCAAACCGGACAGCCGGGTTTCTTTTGAAGTAAAAAACGCAACAATTTCTCAATTATTCCGTGCAATGCTCCATCCATTGAAATTGGATTTTCAAATTAAAGAGAAAACTATCCGCGTTTGGTAATTTTTTTTTTTTGTGTGTGTAACTTTCTGTTTTTATTAACTCCAGAATACACGGAAAAAAGACGTCCGCAGATTTTCGCAAATTGTTTTTAAATTATTTTTCTTTTCACCACGAAAAACACGAATGTTCACGAAAGGATTGGAAAATAATTTTCATATTCTTTCGTGTATTTCGTAGTTATACCACACGCATTCATAATAATTATGTTTCGTCAAGTATGAATATCGTTAATATTTCATTGTTTTTTTATGCAACAATAAGTTCGTTTGAATTGCGTATTGAATTTTCCCGTCTCGTTGGGGACGATCTATTGGCAGAAAAAATGTAATAAAAATAATCCGTGTCCTGTAGGGAGACCATGTTGGTAAAAATAATATTTGAATCTAGTTTTCACCAACATTTCGTCCCTACGGGACGAGTGATTGGGGTAACATCGTTTTCTACCAACATCTTGTCCCTAGCGGGACAGAAATACAAAAATAATTTTTATGACGGCAAAAGGTATAAAAATCAATTAGAACGATGTTCGGATTCGGATAAAAACACAATCTGCCGGATGAATATTGTAACCGATACGGTCTAATTCATATTTGCGTTCAAACATGTATCCGAACTCAAAACCGAGCGTCATACCGGAAGCACAACGCCGTTCATATCCGAGTAACAATTTCAGGTCGCGGTACTCAATACTGTCGGCGATGCGTTGATTTTCGTAACCCCATGAGCCGCCGCCTAATTCAAACGCGGCATAAACCCAATCCGAACTCTCATCGCTCGCCGCCGAACCAAACCAATAAACTCGTTCCGCAATCCGAATGCGCGGAAAGACCAACTCAACACTGATTTCTTCTTGCGGAGTCCAAATCAAACCCGCCATCGGCAACCAGTTGTAATCGTCCTTCCGATCCAGATAAACCACGCCTAAAATCACCTTCAAACGCGGATTGCAATTCCAAACGGTTGCAATATGAGCCGGAAATCGTAACGCCTTACTCCCTTCAACCTTGAAATCGCCGCTGTATTGGACGGCAACTCCTAAATCAAATGTCCATTTATTGCGAACAACCGGTTTAATCCAACGGAAATCAAATCCGGTAGTGTATAAAGCTTTATTTGTTGCGATAGAACTGATTTTCGGATCAAAAAAAGTGGTCTGAAACGACGGCGTTATGATTAACGGCGAATCCGGCGTTGTTAACGGTAACGCAAACATCGCCGAAAGATCAAGTTGCGTGACGCCAAGACCTTTACGACCGCCACTGTTCGGCGCCCAAAGAGCATTGAAATTCGCCTTCTGAAACATACCTGTACGTTTTCCATTCGGAATCCGTGAAAGATAAAGTTCTCCTGCGGTTTCAGGCGTTGACGTGAATGTTGAATCAAATGCTTCCTCGTCCAATAAATTCGGTAACAATGTTCCCGCCGGAAATATTGACGATAGCGACGACGTTGTTGAAGTTGTTGAGGTTGTTGACGGCAACGCGGACGGCAAACCGGTGTAGGTTTCCGTGTAGGTTTTACCGGGAATCACGTAAGATTCTCCGGTAACCGCGTTGGTTCCCAAACCCGGATACGGATTGATCGTCTCCGCCGGAAGCGACCCCGACGGAAGGTACACTGTTTCAGAAACAGCAACTTCGTAACTGAAATGAATCAAAATTATTAAAACAATAAAACGGAACATGGAGAAAGGTGCGGTTTGGGGTTTGTGATTTGTGATTTGTGATTTGTGATTTTAGGTTACAAATGATACGTCCCCAATCAAAAAATGAATCCTGTTTTCAAATAAAGAACGCTTGGCGGTTCCGCCCATTTATGGTTACGTGAATACAGTTCCCTCGCGAAACTTCCGCCGAACTCCAGATAACCGCCGATACGGGTTAATGTTTCAAATTCAAGTCCGACGCCGATTCGGATATCGTTGTAATCGGTTTGCCCGATTCGGTCGATACTCCAACTTCCGCCGCCATAATCGCCTTGAAGATAACCCCACCATTCGGCGTTACCGCTATTCCATAACCGTTTCGAAATTTTTGGATTCGGGAACACCAATTTGAGTACCAAATCATCGCGCGGACTCCAAATGATTCCGCCGGTCGGCATGATTTTGTTACGCACCCGATCCAAATAGATCACTCCGCCGGAAATCTGAACATTCGGCGACACATTGAACATTCCCTCAATCCGTCCCTGATAACGGAACGCTTCCGACGACAGATGTTTGAAATCGGAAAATAAACCAAACCGAAACCAGGCGTTCAGCGAAAAAATTTCATTGAATTGCGGTTGCATTCCGAAATCGACAAACGCGCCAAAACCATTCGGCGGCATGTCCGGCGGTCCCACCGGTCCTTCCCACCAAACAAGATTGGCTCCCGGCGCAACATAAAAAAATCCTGTTCCCGAACCATAAGTCGGAATAAACCGGCATGGAATACCTAATTGCATTCGCATATCGACTTCGTTCATTCCCAATGAATCCGATTTATTTCCGCCCGGCAAAAAAGTGTAATCGAATCGGGTTGCCTCCCGAAACCGACGCATCGCCGCATAAGTTTCCGGTACAAATCGTTCAAAATTACCCGAATAGATTCCAGAGTTACCGGTGTAACTGGAACTGCCGTTGTAGGAAATAGAATCGAAAAGCGACGAACCTGTGGACGAATAAGGTGTGGCGTACGGATCAAAGGGCTGAAGCGATAACAACGAACCAGCAGGAACAACCGACGGAGTAGTGACAACCGGTGGAGCCGGAGTAATGGAGGTGTTCGGCGTGATGGGGGAAATAGGGGAAATAGTTCCGGCTGAGGTGTTTTGGGCAACCAAAAGCGGACTGTAACTGTTCGGATTAAAATTAAGGACAATCCCATTTTGGGTCGAACCTTGATTGACTGAACCATAACCAATAGAACCGTAAGAACTGGTTCGACTATTGAAAAGTTGTGCGCTGCTGTATTGTGCCTGACCTGAACCGGTAAGGAACAAAAAGGATACCACAACAAAAAGAATAAATTTCGAGTTTGGTCTCATTGAATGTTATACGCACATTCCATCAGGAATCGTATTATGTTTTCAGATCGTTTCAATTCATTTTGATTCGAACTTTTGTAATACGGGAATTACAATATTTTTCAATTTAAGTCAAGATGAATTTCTACAAATTCTTCAATAAAGAGTCAAATGAGAGATAATTTAACAACCTATTTTACCCAAACTCCCTCGTTTAGAAAAAATCACGCGAAAAGTCCGCCTACCACTAATGGGACAAATAGGCTACCAGCATCTTGTCCCTAGCGGGACAGAAATATAAAAATAATTTTTACGACTGCAAAAAGTAGGGATTAATTGTTGTAAAACACAATATTCATACTCAACTATCCACCTCTATATTTTTATTTGCGGTGATGGTACAGAAAAGCAAATAGAATAATTCCCGACACGAAAACTAGAATCGAGATATTTTGAGAAACGGTTATTCCGGTTCCGAGAAAAGAATTTTCATCGGTTCGGATGACTTCCAGCATAAATCTTGCCGTAGAATATAAAATCAAAAACGCCGCAAACACTAAACCGTCGCGGTTGCGGAACAAATTAAGCCGACCAAGTATCAACAGAATAACACAGAGCGCTGCCGCCGTCAAAGAACTATAAATCTGCGTCGGATGTACCGGTAACACGGTTGACGACATTGGAGTTACAAAATAAGGAGTTGTTGCTGTTTTCATCGAATCGGCATAAATATCGAAACGAATTTTTTCGTCGGGCGACATTTTTTGCAGATACGCAATACATTCAAAGACGTCGCGCCATGTTCCCGATTCCTGTTTTTGGCAACACCCGAATCTGTTTGAAGGGTGATGATGCATTACCTGTCGTGAACCAATGTTCCACGCAAGCGATTGACCGTCGATGATTCCGACAATGCCGCGAAGTAACATATTGGGTTTGAGACCGGCACGCTCGGCGTCGCTTTTCGGTTGAACCTCTTTGACGGCAAGAAACAACGTGCCATCGATAGATTGTTCGGTAAATTTCAGTCCGCAGTAAAATGTTTGACCGTGTTCGATTTGGTGAAGATGCGCCGGACTTCCTTCAGGAAACACAATTCCCCATGCAACATCCGTCACTCCACCGTAACAACAACCGTTCAGCAAACAACCAATCCGACCAATAGAAATTCCTAACATCATCGCTGGCGCCATTAAATCAAGTGTTGACAGAACCGGCATTTTGTTACGAATCATAAAAATAAGCGAACCCAACATTCCGCCGAAAATCGAACCATAAACCACTAAACCGCCATTGGCAATATTCAAAAGATTATACAGTGTTGTAACCAATTGAAGTTGACCGTTTTCGTACTGCACCATGTCCTGCCAGTATTCGGTAACATAAAAAATGCGTGCGCCGAGGATGCCGCCAAGAACCGCCCAAAGACAAAGTGAAAAAATTAATTCCGAAGGAATTTGTTTCCGTTTTGCCAGCCGTAACACCAGACACAACGCGGAAAGTATCGCCGCCAACAAACAAACGCCATAACCGCGAATAGGAATACCAAGACCCGGTTCCATTATTTTCGGAATAACAATCAGAATCGTACCAACAACAACCCCAAGTGCAACATAATTCCCGATTTCTTCATCTAATTTGTATGTGATAGCAAACCGCCGGATTGATGCTGTCAAAACAATAATAACAAGCAGGCAATTCGCTAAACCGAAACCAAAAATCGGAATTCCAAAAATTTCCGGAGGAATATAAAATAATGTCTGACACATGCAGAATACCCCAATTCGTCAACCAAAACAAATAAGAACACAACAAAAAGCATCGAACAATAATAACAAAATTTCAAATTCAATACAAGACCACTCAGACCGCTCAATATAAAAGACAAAGTACGCAGATAACACCGATTATCAAGAGGACCACAGATTGTTTTTTTAGTGGTTCATTTTTTTCTAATCTGCGCAAATTTGTGTTTTATTTGCGTTGTCTGCGTGCTATTGGCTCTTGGAAATCTTTAAAAATATCATTTGCCCAAAAATTTTTAATTATTTTGTAATAGATCAGTGGAATTATTGTTTGAGGTTAAAAAAGTATTTGCCCTGAAGGGGCGGCGTCTTTGTCCCTAAAGTCCCTTGATCTAAGGGACCATTGGGAGACGAAACCCTCCAAGACGGCGTCGGACGGTTCAAAAGGAGCAACCAATCCTTCGCCGTCAAAATCTGATCCGCACGCGGACCAGGAAGCCAATCTGATCTGTTAGGCATAAATCATTCCTTTGTTGTAAAATTT
>JAIRLW010000269.1 GCA_031259095.1 Planctomycetaceae bacterium
CCAACCGCCAAACAACTTGCGAAACGATTTTTAACGTCGTTAAAACAACAATTTCCTGATGCGGGTTGTTCGCTTCGGTTTCAGTCTCCGTTGGAACTTCTCGTGGCAACAATATTGTCGGCGCAATGTACGGATATTCAGGTTAATAAGGTTACGCCGAAGTTGTTTGCAAAATACCGTTCCGCAAAAGATTTCGCAAACGCCTCCATCATCGAACTCGAAGAAGCAATCCGAACCACCGGATTTTATCATAACAAGGCAAAAAATATTCAGGGAGCGTGCCGCGAAATTACTGAACGTTTTAACGGTAATGTTCCTGATTCAATGGAAAAGCTAATTTCGTTACCCGGAGTAGGGCGTAAAACGGCGAATGTGGTTTTGGGTAACAGTTTTGGACGGAATGAGGGGGTTGTCGTGGACACTCATGTTTTCCGCCTGGCGCATCGAATGGGGTTGGCGGTTGGGACGACGCCGGAAAAGGTAGAGCAAGAACTCATGTTGGTTTTTCCGCAAAATGATTGGGCGTTTCTGAGTCACGCGCTGATTCAGCATGGACGCAAAAACTGCAACGCCCGTAAACCAACATGCGGACAATGCCCCTTCAAAAAGTTCTGTCCGAAAATAATCACCTGACTCCTCGAAACAATATCATCATTCACCAACTCAACATCATTTCGTACAACGTTCAAAACGAAATATAAAAATTCAAAAAAGACAATGCCGGAAATAAAGTGGAATACGATTTATCATTGTGATTGTCTTGCGGGGATGCGGGAATTGGAGGATCATTCGGTTGATCTTGTTTTTGCGGATCCGCCGTTCAATATCGGTTATAAATACGACGTTTATCACGACAAACTAAACGATGATGATTATTGGCGGTGGTCGAAACAATGGATGGCAGAAGTGTACCGTATTCTGAAGCCGGAGGGAACATTCTGGTTGGCGATTGGCGACGAATACGCTGCCGAATTGAAAATTACGGCAACACGGGAGATCGGTTTTACATGCCGGAGTTGGGTGATTTGGTATTACACCTTTGGCGTTAATTGCAAACAAAAATTCACACGCTCACACGCTCATCTATTTCACTTCGTCAAAAACGCCAACAAATTTACGTTCAACGAATCCGCAATCCGCATACCGAGTGCGCGTCAACTTGTTTACAACGACAAACGTGCGAATCCGAAAGGGCGATTACCGGATGACACGTGGATTCTCCGTCCGCAGGAGTTAGAACAGGAGTTTGGTTGGGACAAGGACACGTGGTGTGTTGCACGGGTTTGCGGTACGTTTAATGAACGTACCGGCTGGCACGGTTGCCAAATGCCGGAAGCAATTCTTGAACGAATTATCACCGTGTCCAGTCATCCCAATGAAAAAGTTCTTGACCCTTTTCTCGGAAGCGGAACAACAGTTGTGGTTGCTCAAAAACTTGACCGGCAGTTTCTCGGTTTCGAATTATCGAAAGAATATTGGGAACAATGTCAGAAACGTCTTAATCTTTTAAACGACAATATTCCCAAAATGCCGAAGAACAAAAAATCTTCGCAACAAAATTCGCCGATGTTGTGGTAAACTGCGAATGGCAAAAAAAGTCATGGACGAAAATCAATGGTCGCCTTCTTCTATCTTCACTGTCATCAACTTCGTAAAACAATCCAAAACTTCGTAAAACAATCCAACCCAAAATTTCCGACATTATTGTTTTCTCCCATTTAACAGGCATACAAACTACAAGTGGTAACACAATCAAATTGAGGATATTTTATTTTGTTTTGCCGACTTTTACAATTGGAGGATTCGTTTTTTTTCATTTTTTCGGTTTAAACGGCATTTCCATCTTGCTTATTGGGGCGTTCTCTTTAGAATAGCAACATTATTTTATTCTTCGTTGCGCCGCAAGCGGTGCGATTAATTTTGAGAGTTAGGTTAATTTTGAGAATTAGGTTAATTTTGAGAATACGTTCATGCCGCCAGAACAACGCCTTTCGTTTGAACAACCAATTTTTGAACTCGAATCCCGAATTGAATCGCTCAAAAAAGATTCAATGGTTTCTGAAGTTCGAGAGGAAATTGCTCGTCTTCGTAAAAGTCTGTTGCAACTTCAGAAAGAGATTTACGCTTCGCTCAAACCGTGGGAAACGGTTGAAGTTGCTCGGCATCCGAACCGCCCGCAAACGCTTGACTATCTTGAGATGGTTTTCGACGAATTTATCGAATTACATGGCGACCGTTTCTTCGGTGATGATCCGGCAATTCGCACGGGTTGGGCAAAACTTGACGAGTTCAAAGTTATGGTTGTTGGACAACACAAAGGTCGCAATCTCAAGGAACGCCAAACCTGTAATTTTGGTTGCCCGCATCCAGAGGGTTATCGAAAGGCGTTACGAACAATGCAGATGGCGGCAAAATTTCATCTTCCGATTGTCAGTTTAATTGATACACCGGGTGCGTTTCCGGGTATTGCTTCGGAAGAGCGCGGTGTTGCGTTAACGATTGCGGAGTTAATGTTCGAGATGTCCAGGTTACCGACGCCGATTATTTGTGTCGTTATTGGGGAAGGGGGATCGGGCGGAGCGATTAGTATTGGAGTAGGTGATCGTGTGGCGATGCTCGAACACGCTTATTATTCTGTTATCAGTCCAGAAGGTTGCGCGGGTATTCTTTGGAAGAGTGGTGAACACAAAGACAAGGCAGCGGAGGCTCTCAAGATGCGTTCAAAAGACCTGCTTAATTTGGGAGTGATTGAAGAGATCATTGAAGAACCGCTTGGAGGCGCGCATCGTGATCCACATTTAGCGGCGTCACGTTTGAAACATTATTTGCGAAACCAACTTCGGGAACTTGTCAAAGTTCCGATTGATCATCTTGTTTCTGAACGTTATAGCCGTTTCCGCAAACTTGGGGTATTTGAGGAACAGTAAATCTTTATTGTATCCCAAGCTTTGGAATCTAATTTGACATGAAATTTAGTTGTTTATTACTTGGTTTAATTATTAATTTTCCACAATTTTCCTCTGCCTATCTGCCCTAGCAACGTCCGATAATGTTTCTTATGTTCGGTTAGCCGACATAAGGAACATTATTATGCGGAGTGGCTAGAAGTCTTTATTTTCAAGGGTTTTGGTTGATTTTGGTAGTAAGCAACAGTAGTAGGATACAGTTACTTTATCCGAAGAATCTTATTTGAGGTTCGTTGCTTACTTCCGGTAACTTTTAACTTGGAGAAAATAATAATGGATGACGCAAGAATAATTAAGCGCAAGAGTGGTCGCCCCTTCAAATATGGCGAGCCAACACAGTTGTGTCGTGTTCCCAAATCTTTTGTGCCGGTACTTTCGGTGCTTTTAACTCTTTGGGAAAAGTCACAGTTGAATACGGATTATGCTAAAAAGTCACTTAAAGAACGTGCTAAACGTATGCGCGAGATGGCTGATTTTTTTGGCGATTCTGACACTATTACTAAAGTGAAGGGAGGTTAATATGATTGGTAAAACTAAGTTAGATTATGAAACGCTTAATGTGATGTGCGAATATGTTCGGCGTATACGTCAGTTAGGTAAATGTATTTTGCCGACAGAGCTGTTTGACATGTTGCGTTTTGCTTTTGACATGTGTTACGTTAATGGTTCAGTAAGTAACAAGCGATTGTGCATTTTGCGTGATTTGTCTTTGCGGTTGTTCAATTTGAGTTCAACACGTTGCTCAGGTGTTCCTTTAGAGTGTGTGGTTGACGTTTTAAATGATTTTGTAGATGGTAGCTTGTCCGATAAAGTAACGTTTGATGATGTTTGGCACGAGATTGAGGTTCGTATATCGTGGAGTAGCGATTGATACGCAGGGATGCGCCTGGGGAGATTTTTGAAACAAGGAAGTTTTTTATGTCTCCCTTCCCTTTTTCTAAAAATTTAACT
>JAIRLW010000292.1 GCA_031259095.1 Planctomycetaceae bacterium
AGATGATAAAAATCTTGTCCGGTAATTTTTTCAAATCGTTTCGCAAACCGATAAAATGTTTCAAGACCTTTTCCAACTTCTTCAATTCGCTCAAAACTAAAATCAATCGGACGGCGATAATGGGACGATAACAAAAAGAACCGAATTGTTTCCGGTTCAAATTGTTTCAACATATCCCGAAACGCGCTGGCTCCTTTTGATTTACTGATTTTATCCGTTTCCTGCGATTCGATATTTCCTTCTTCGGCGGTTCGTGTTTTGCGACCACCAACTTTACCGATTTCACTGGACGCTTGCATCAAACCGTTGTGCATCCAATAATGACACATCGGTTTGCCATGCCGCGCTTCACTTTGCGCCACTTCATTTTCGTGATGCGGAAATACCAAATCCAAACCGCCGCCGTGAATATCAAACGTTTCGCCCAACAATTCACGGCTCATCACCGAACATTCAATATGCCAACCGGGGCGTCCTTTGCCCCACGGTGAATCCCATGAAGGTTCATTCGGTTTGGCGGATTTCCATAACGCAAAATCAAACGGCGTTTGTTTGCGTTCCGCCATGCCTCCGCCTTCACCGGTCATTTGTTCCAATGAACGATGCGACAATTTACCGTACTCCGAAAACTTGCCGACATTAAAATAGACGTCGCCTTCCGATTCGTAAGCAAATCCTTTATCAATTAAATCCTGCGTGAATTTAATAATGTTACTAATATGTTCCGAAACTTTCGGAAAATAATTGACCGAATCTTTAACATTCATCGCTTCAAGATTACGCAAATAATCAGCCGTCATCTCTTCCGCAACAGCCGACATTAGAATGTTACGAGTATTGGCTTCGGCAATTAACTTGTCGTCCACATCGGTAATATTGATAACAAATTTCACCCGATAACTATTGTACGTTAAATACCGTTTAATCGTGTCAAAAATCACGGGACCAACCATGTGACCAATGTGTGACGGTTTATAAACGGTCGGTCCGCAAAGATAAATCCCAACCTCGCCGGGATTTACCGTCTTAAATTCTTCTTTCGATTTCGATAAGGTATTGTAAACTCGAATCATTGTTGTTAATGAAATAGTTAATAGTTAATTGTGAATAGTTCGCAAGCGGATTAACTGCGTTGCAATAAAAAAACCTGATTATTTTATATTTTTGAATGCGGAAAACATTGAAATATCAAAACAATATTCCGTGAATTTGGTGTTTTTCATGTTCAAAATAAATTTTAATACAATAATTAAATCAATTGAAAAACATCAAGAATTGTAACTGTCTATTTTATTTTTTATCACAGAGAACACAAAGCGGGAATTTTTTTAACATTTTAACATTTTTTTGATCAGAAAAAGAATCATCACTTAAAAAATAATATCTGTAATTATTTAGCGGAATTTCTCCCTAATGAATTTTCACTACAAAAAGCACGAATAGACACGAAAATGAGGGTTCCCATTTTTTCGTGAACATTCGCGGGTTTCGCGGTGAAAATGGTGAAAATAAGGTTAAATGTAAAAAAAATTCGCTTCCGGCATTTTGGGATTCTTTCCCTATTCACAAAGATTTTCTGGCGTAACAAAATATTCCATGTATTTATGATCCGGTAACCGAAATCCGAGTTTTTCATAAACAGGACAGCCCATTTCTGTAGCGTGCAGTTCCAATCTTGTTACGCCGTATTGTTTTGCATCGGCAATCAAACGGCGGACAATTTCTGTTGCAATACCTTGTTTACGGAAATCGGGTTCGGTATAAATATTGAAAATATACGCCGATTTTCCATTGCGCAACAGTAATCCCGGCGCGTAACGCCGAATCGACAATGCTCCGCCGCCGATTGTCCGGTTTTCAAATTCCGCCAACCAATGAATACATTCGCCGGTCGGAATTGTTTCAGTATAATATTGTCTGATTTTCGTTTCGATTTCCGCGTCAAGTTCCGCAACCCGATCCGGTTGATAATGACGGATAAACCGAAACCGAAACTCAACCAATGTTTCAATATCCAAAACATCAGCACGACGATAATTGATCATAAATTTATCATACGGCTCTATGCGGCGCTTCTGCGTTCATTGTTGGTTCGTTTGGTGCAGGTTTGGAGCAATTCTTCCGCATCTTTCAAAAATGCGGAGGCTTTCTCAAATGTCCGAATTGCTATACTGCTTGATTGCGAAAGATGTTCACAATCGAGATATTCTAGCCATTGGTTCAAATTTGAAATCAGCCCTTCCTTCGCCGCCAGATGTAATAACTCTTTTGACGTAAGGTTTTCTATTTTTGTTGCATCAATTTGGTCAGCGAGTTGATTTTTGAGCATCTGCCGACAAACATGAAACGTTAAATTGAAATTCTGCACCACCGCTGAAATCAGAACATTTTTGAACTCAATACCCAGTTCCTGAAATTCAGGAGAACGTGAATATTTGATCGCATTTTCCAGTGATTGTATTGCGTGTTGGAGTTTATCGGAATTTCGTTTTTTCATTGTTTCCTCCTTGAAAAAATAAAAGTTAAAGTTAAAACAAAAATAATTGAAACACTAACGAACCGCCGACCACGTTGGCGGCGATTTTTCATCGGCGTCCAGAGTTGTTTTCGGTAACACTAATTTTGAACTTTTAAGAGAATCAGGAATCGTGTTGGTTCCTGGATTATTGTTTGGAATAATAATTTCCGGCGGCGCAAACGGCGGCGCTTCTTCGTAATTCTCAACCGGTGATGATTGATTTCGTTTAGGGCGTGTCAACGGTTGTTCCGGTAACGTAATATCATTTTTCTCCGAAGACTTCACACCGCGAAGTGTATCATTTTCCCGTTTCAAATCAACGAGTTGCGCATGAGTTACGTACAGCGCGTTTTCAAGCCGCTGATTCTCTTGAAGCAATAACGACTGTTCCATCTGATATTGATATTGACTCGTACAACCTAAAACCGTTGCAAAAATCAATAAAAATCCTAATAAATATTTTTTCATATCCTGTACATCCTTGCAGGAAATTGAATAGTTACGGAAAATAGAACCGGTATTTCGGAATCAATATTCGAAACTATTATTTTGTATAAACTGTTATTTCCCTATTTTTTCAATCACCTGATCAATCAATCCGTAATCTTTGGCGTCATCGGCAGACATAAAACGGTCTCGGTCGGTATCTTTTTCAATCTTGGCAAGATCATGTCCGGTGTGTTTGAGGAGAATTTTGTTGAGACGTTCTTTGATGTTGGCAAACTCGCGGGCGTGAATCATAATTTCTTCCGCCGTGCCTTCCATTCCGCCGTGCGGCTGGTGAATCATAATCCGCGCATTCGGTAACGCAAAACGTTTGCCTTTGGTTCCCGCCGTCAACAGCAACGCCCCCATGGAAGCCGCTTGACCAATACAATAGGTTGCCACAGGGCAATTGACATATTGCATTGTATCATAAATAGCCAACCCAGCCGTTACACTTCCGCCGGGCGAATTAATGTACAAATGAATATCCGCACCCGAATCGTCGGAGTGTAAAAATAAAAGTTGCGCAACAATCGCGTTTGCCGCTTCGTCGGTAACTTGATTTCCAAGAAATATAATCCGGTCTTTCAAAAGCCGGCTGTAAATATCCATCGCACGCTCTTCGCGTCCGCTCTTCTCAATGACATAAGGTATTAAAGTCATCTCTCAATAAATCGTAAATTGTGAACGTTTATCATCAACATTAATAACGTAATGATAAACAATTGTTATAAAGTAAGTGTTAAAGTTTATTTCACCTAATCGGCTAAATATTTTGTAATAAATTTTATTTCAAATTCACCTTCATTCATTGTAAAAACTTTTTTAAAATAAACTCTTTCAAAACGATCAAGTCCGAAAAGAATATCGTTTATTTTAGATTTTCTGGAAAGTGCCGAGGCAATCGCATGTCTCCCTTGCGCCAAATCATTGTAAACAAGAATAAACGTTAAATTATTACGTGTATAATTTATTGTTACTCCTAATTCGTCCGTCAGCAATAATAAACTTTCAAATATTTTACCGCGAATTTCATGTATTTTACTCTTATTCATCTGCCCGTTTTTAAATTCAATCAAAAAGAAATGTCCATTGATGTAACACAATGCGTCACAGGACTTGGGAGACTCCGATAGACCAAATCTTCTTACGATACTATCTTTGAATGCGTCGAAATTGACAACAGTAATTTGATTCATTGTCATATAACAATTATTTTCGGTGTCTTTTGATGTGTTTTGGAGTGTATCGCCGAAATTTTGAATCAAATTATTGTATGTTTGAGCGTGATTATTCATATCGTTTTTTCTCCAATTTATGAAACGGTTCAGCCAAAAGACGGTAAATATCATCAATGCTTTCTGTAACATCACGGGCGGAATAGTAATCGTTCTCATTTGTTGTCAGATAATAATTGCAACGATCATTTATATTTTGTTCTTCGGAATACACTTCTACTGCATTCAAAAAATAGGGACTATGAGTTGTAAGCAATACGGTCATGCCGAGTTCTTTTTGTAGCAAAATTAACAACTTAGCAAATTCCAATTGCCATTCAGGATGCAAATGTATTTCAGGTTCGTCAAAAATCAAAATATCATGTTCCTTAAGTTCGCCGTTTTCCAGCAACCGCTTAATGATTAAAAATGTTTTCATTCCCGCCGAAACATTCTTAAAGGTAAGCGGTTTTTCCAGACCGCATTCCTGATAACCTAAACCAATTTCCGTCTTTTTAAATTCACCGCACACAACCGCATTGATAAAAGATAAAACCTCTTTTGACTTTTGCTTTATGATTTCAGTTTCAATAATATTGTTTTCCTCGCCCGTTTCAAAAAAACTTTGTAACAATTCATGCTGAGGACTATACTTTGAATAACCATAACGTCTTCGCAGATCAATTTTGTCAAGAATGAAAGGCGTATCAATATAAAACGCTTTATTTATGATACCAACATTATCGGAATAATTCACACATTCATTTTTATAAATTTGTGTTTCAAGTTTATCATTCTTGATCGTTAATGTAATCGAAGCACTTTGATCCGGTCGATTGACATGCGTTATCTGTTCGTCAAACGCCGTGCAAAGATATCGCGTTAATATATTCTTTTGAATTTGTTCATTACTTACCGCAATAGCGAGTTTTATTTTTTCAAATAACATCTCAACCAAATCATTACCGATATTAAATGGAACAATAATTTGTTGTTCGATATTATCTTGAATGATCTGTTGTATTTTTTGTGACGAATCAATATTACTCAGAATATCATCTGCTATTTTACCAATCAAAACAGAACGAGAAGTTTTTAATGATGTAAAACGAAGTATAATTTCTACAATATTGTCTTTCCGTTCTTTTTGTACTTTTTTTTCAGTGTCAAAAAATGCGTTAAAAATGCAGAACAGGGCTTTTCCAAACGTACTTTTACCGGTGTTATTATTACCAGCCAGAACGGTGATTCCTCGCATCTCAATTCGGCTATTCCTAACTTTACCGATATTGTCGATTTCAAAAAACATATTAGTTATATTATTTATACTTGAATAGTTACAGAATAAAATTTATTGTTATCGAATTGACCATTTCCTGCGAATTTATAATTCCGAATCATTTTATTTTACGGTACAATAAAAATGAGTTATCATCATGATTCTTTACGTTTTTGGAGAAATTCTTCGACCTCTTCTGGAGAATCCCAGAGAAAGGACAATGTACCAAAAACACGATTCGGATCGGTAAAATGTTTATCTCCTTGTTCCTCTGTCAATTCTTCCAGTGTTTTCTGTTGTTTCAAATGATAGTTATTTTCCGGCAAGGGCGGAGTTTTTTTCATAACAACAATTTCCGTACCGCAAAACTCCGGCGGTAGGATAATAGAGCCGTTGTCCGGTACCAATGTTTCATAACGCAACATTATTCAATCTCCGCAAAATGTTTTGATAATTTGATTTT